>NZ_BMOL01000003.1 GCF_014647055.1 Deinococcus aerolatus
CGGGTGCGCTCCCTGACCCTCTTCCATTGGTGGCCTCGTGTAACAAATTAACCGGGATTCGTATGAGGCAGACCCCCAGCCTGACCGGCAACAGCCAAACCCCCCACACTCGCCACGGAGTCGGGGGGTTCTGGCGTCCTGCCCTGGATTTCGGTTGGGATAGAGGGTCGAGGGGCCGTTGCGCCGGGACAGATCGTTGGCCCGAAAAAGCGCGCCGATTGGAACCCGGCCTCTGGCACGAGGCTGGGGGAAAGGAGCCGGACGTGGGGTCACGAACTGGGTGTCCAGTCACGCCCGGCGCAGAGGGGTTGGTTTGAGGGTGGAGCTTACTTGCGGTAGATCTTGACCGCTCCGTTCACGGTGCGGATGGTGCCGCCCTCGAAATCGGCGGCCCACGCGCCGTTCAGCTGGTACTGGTCACGGGTGGGAAAGCCCAGGAAACTGCCGCTGCCGCCCAGACCCTGGTAGGACTTGAGCACCGGGCCGGTCAGCCAGAAGGTGCCGTACTTCTCGGAACCGTACAGCGCGCCGTTCTGGAAGAAACCGTAAAGGCCGGTGGTGCCGTAGCGGTTCTGGGGAATGACCTTCTCGTCGCCGGCGGCCCAGCCCAGGCGGCTGGGCGGGCGGGTGGCCCCGTTCTCGGCACGGGCCAGCGCCAGATAGCGTTCCAGCAGGCGTCCATGCACCGCGTACGAGCGGCTGCTGCCGTCGGCGTGCAGCAGCGCGGCGTCGCCGTAGGCCCCGATTCCGTTGAACTTCTGCCACCAGCCGTTGCCCCAGGGCACCGCGTAGGTCGTGGCGTTGCCCAGCGATTCCTCGCCCTTGAGCCGGGCGTAGGCGTCCACCATGGCCCTGTCGAAGACGCCATTCTCGCGCTGGCCCGGCTGGATGCGGGTGGTCGGCGTGGGCTGAGGCTGGGGCGTCTGCGCGACCGTACCGACGCGAAAAAAGGCCGTGTCGGTGGTCCAGCCATCGGCGGGCAGTGGGTTGACCGTGATGCTCAGTGCCTGCGCCAGCCCATCCTGGCCCTTGACGTTCACGGTGGCGAAGTCCTGCTGGCTTTCAAAACGGTAGATGTCGTCCAGGCTGAGCTTGGTGGCGCTGGCCACAGCCAGCAGCTTGTCCTGGCCTGCCGGGCCGCCCACGCTGAGGCTGTACTTCTCGCCCCCACCCGGAAACACCCGCGCCGTGTTGGCCTTGACGTAGTTGCTGTCCTCGTAGCGGTTGGGGAAGAACAGGTCGATGGCCCCGTCGGCGTTCACGTTGAACAGATACACGTAGGCGTCGGCGTTGGTTTTGATGCCCACGCTGATGCGCTCGCCGATCTGGTAGGTGGGGTTGGCCTCACCGCTGGCGTCACGGTTGGTCCAGACCTGCACGTTCAGGTCCGGCTGCGCGGGGTTGACGATGATGCTCTGGGCGCTGAGTTTGGCGTCGCTGGCGCTGGCCGTGCCCACGAGCAGGGCGCCGAGGGTCAGAATGCTGATGTGGCGCATAGGTGGAACCTCCTTGAAGCTGGTATTGAATGCGGTCAAGGTACCGGCTGAATCTGACGACGCACTGATAGGTCGTGATCATTAAGAAAAAATGGTGGTTCTGTGGCCGTGGCCCAGAAGGCTTCAGCCCACTCAGCCCACGATCAGGCGGGCCAGCGCCAGCGCCAGCGGGGCCAGCAGCAGCGCGGGCAACATACTCGCCACCCGCACCCGGCGGTCTTCCAGGCCCAGGCCCGCCAGCATCAGGTTCCAGCTGATGCCGATGATGGTCAGCCCGCCGGCCCCCGTCAGCATCAGGACATAGGGGTTGGTCTTAAGGGTCTCGGGATCCGCGCCCCCCAGCAGTGTGGCGGCAAAGCCCCCGGCGGCAAGGCTGATGCCCCCCTGCACGATCAGCACGGTCAGGGCACTGAAGCCCACCCCGATGCCGTACGCGCCCGCCAGCGCCAGCGCGGCAATGCCGTCCAGGGTGCTTTTCAGGATGTAGCTCGATGCGTCGCCGGTCAGGCCGTTTTGCAGCCCACCCACAAAGGTCAGTGGCCCCACACAGAACAGCAGGCTGGCAGCGACGAAGCCCTCGGTAAATCGGCCCTCACCCCGGAAGCTCCGACGCAGGGTCTCGCCCAGGCGGCCCAGACGCTCCTCGATCCCCAGCGCCTCGCCAATCACCACGCCCGCTGCCAGACTGACCAGCGCCAGGATCACGCCCGGAACGCTGCCCGCCGACACCCGGTTCAGGCTGCCCGCCATGTCCAGACCGATAAACAGTGTGACCAGACTGAGGGTCTGCAGCAGCGAACGCTGCGTCTGCGGGGGCAGGCGTCCGCCCACCGTCAGGCCCAGCAGCGTGCCCAGCAGCACAGCGACCACGTTCACGAAGGTACCCGACAGTTGCGAGAGGAGGCTCATCGGGAGAAGGGTAGCGCGTGCCCTGGGCGCGGGGTCAGAGGTGGGGCCGATGCAGCCCATCTCCACCAGCACGGCTCCCCCATTCCGGACCCACTGCTGAACCCTGCATGCACGGGAGCGCCGCACTTGGTTGCAGCCATCGTCGATTCTCTATATTGGGAACCGGACAAAATTCACCTGCGAGGAAAAAGACCGTCAGAGTCGATATCTCTGGACTGCATACCAGCTGTGCCCTCCCTCCGGCCATACACGCATAGCTGCCACTCCCGTAAAAATTTGGGCGTCCCTGACGCAAGCTGCATAGGGCCTGTTCCGACTGGACGCTCAATCGGGATCGTAAAACGCCGATATGACCGTGAATACTCAGACTTTTGTCCGGTTCCCAATCTATACGGCCAGTGCTGATCTGCATGGCGTCCTCAGCTCCACGATTTGCGGGGATGAGAAAACCACAAATAAATGCTCGCTTTGCCCAATATGCATCACACGCTGTCATCAATAGGAGTTTTCACACGTCCAGGCCGAAACATCCGGCCTGGACACCACTGAACTGGGACATCGACACATGCCCACCCCCAGTGGGGGCCTGATTTTCGCCTGACACCGCGTGTGGTACTCTCCGCCCAAGTTGAAACGCACCGAGGATTGTTCCGTGGCCGTACCCCTGTGGGGTGGCGGACCGGGCGACGGCGCTGTTTTGGCCTGGCCTGAGACAGACCTGGGCCTGAACACTGAAATCAAATCCTGTCTGGGGCTGCCGTGTGGCGGCCCCGCGCTCTTTTTGGGAGGTCCACGATGACCCTTTCAGATCAGTTCCACAGCCTGCCCACCCTGCTCAAGGTCCGCCAGGTCGCCGATTTCACCGGCACCCACGAACGTACCGTGCGCCGCTGGATCCGCGATGGCCGCCTGGGCGCCGTGGAACATCCCAGCGGCCTGCGCGTGCCGCGCCGCGCCCTGTGGCGGTTCCTGGGACTGGACCTAGCCCTGAGCGCGTAGGCAGCGGGGGGCGCTATGCTGGCTGCGCGATGGCCAAGGCGCCCCCCACCCTGATTGCCGCGCTGGAACGCGGCGAGCCCGCTGCCTTCTTCGGCGAGGTTACGACTGAACACCAGTCCGTGCTGGCGCGTCACGCGCTGCGTCTGGGTCGCCCCCGGCTGGCCGCCCTGTGGAGCGAGGCTGACCCGCTGACGCACGCCTCCGCATGGCTGCGGCTGGGGCAGGCGGAAGAGGCGCTGTCTGTGCTGCGCCCCCTGCCCGACACCGCCCGTCCCGCCGTGCTGCGCGCCCGGGCCGAGTGGCAGCTTGCGGGTGCACAGGCCGAGGGGCCGGCCTCCCATGCCCTTCATTTGGCCCGCCAGGAGGGCGATGTCGGGGCCGTGATCGCCGCCGTCACCCTGCGCGGCGAGCAACTGCTGCCCCGGCCTCACGCTGCCCTGCGCGCCCTGGCCGAGGGCCTGAAAGTGGCAGAGGGAACGGGGCAGCCCAGCGACGCGCATCTGCTGGCCGTGCTGGCCCACGCTCAACTCCCACTGGGTGGGGCCAAGGGTCTGCGGACGGCGGAGAAGGCCCTGGACCGCAGTCTGCCGCGCAGCCCGGCCCGTGTGTTGGCCTTGCTGGCCCTGGCGAGGACGGCGGACGCCAGAGCTGAAGCGGCGGACGGAGAACTGGCAGCGGTGTGGTGGCGCGACTTCAGTCCAGCTCTGTAGCAAGCTATGCCTGCGGAACCGACACCTGAAGCGTCGACCCTCGGAGAGACGGGCGCATAGCACCATCCAGACGATTGTGATCTGGCTGGTGCGTCCCTGATCTACCCCACTGCCGGGTCACCGCATCCCTCAAGCCGTCACCACGTCCAGCCTCGCCAGCCCCCGGATCACGAAGCCGCCGGTGTACTGCCCCGGCTCGTCCGCGTTGGCCAGCCGCAGCCCCGGCAGGGTACGGCACAGCGCCCGCAGGCTCAGGGCCAGTTCCAGGCGGGCCAGCGGCGCTCCCAGACAGTAGTGGATGCCCAGGCCGAAGGTCAGGTGCGGGTTGGGATCGCGGTTCAGATTCAGGGCGCCGGGCTGATCAAATCTGCGCGGATCGCGGTTGCCGCTGGCGTACAGCAGCGAGACGCGGTCCCCCGGATAAAGGGCCGCGCCATGCAACTCCAGCGGCTCCAGCACGATGCGCTCGAACATCGGCAGGGGCGTATCGAAACGCAGCAGTTCCTCGGTGGCGCGGCGGAAGATGGGCAGGCTGTCCTCGTGTGGGGCCGCCGCCACCAGCGCGTCCCAGTGTTCGGGCTGCCGCAGCAGCGCCAGCACCCCGGCCGCCAGCCCGTTGACGCTGGCCTCGTGCCCCGCATTGAGCAGCAGAATGCAGGTGTCGATCAGCTCCTGCTCGCTCAGGCGGTCCCCTGCCTGTTCGGCCTGAACCAGGGCGGTGATCAGGTCGTCCTGCGGCTGACGGCGGCGCTGCCCACCCAGGTCGCGCAGCAGGGCGCTGAAGTCCTGCACGGCGCGTTCGGCATCGGCCTGCGCCTGCGGTCCGGCGCTGGGCTCGTACAGCCGGACGATGGCAGCCGACCAGGGCCGCAGCATGGCGCGGTGTTCAGGCGGCACGCCCAGCAGTTCGGCAATCACCGTGACGGGCAGCGGTTCGGCGTAGTCGGCCACCAGATCGAAAGCGCCGCCGGCCCCCAGACCGCGCAACTGCCGGGCCAGAATCGCCTCGATGCGCGGTTGCAGCCGCTCGACCCGGCGCGGCGTGAAGGCCAGCCCCACCAGCGAACGCAGGCGGGTGTGCTTGGGCGGCTCGCTGTCCAGCATGTGGTTGCCGTTGAAGGCATCGAACTGCGCCTGCGCGGGATCCGGCGGCGGCCAGCCCAGCTCATCACGCGAGTAACGGTGCAGGGCGCTGCGGCCAAAGCGTCTGTCGCGCAGCACCGCACTGATCCCGGCGTGACGGGTCAGCACCACCCGGTTCAGGTGAGGATCGAGAAAGGCCGGCTGTCCCTCGCGCAACTCGGTCAGCAGCGGATAGGGGTTCTGGATGAACGCCGGGTCCGCCACCGGCAGCTGCACGCGCGGCAGGCCCGGTGCGGACAGGGCCGGGAAAACCGTCACAGGAACTGGTGGCCGTCGAGCAGGGCCGTGTCCTTGGTGGCCTCCTGCTCTGCGGCAGCATCCGGCCCTTCAGACAGCTCACGGCGGGCCGCACTGCCCTTGAGGTGCTGGCTGGGCAGCCCGGAGGTGGGCAGGGCCAGGTCATCCGGCAGCACGTGCCGGGCCGACAGCTCGGAAAAGGAGGCCATCAGCGCGCGGTAGCCGCCCAGGAACTGCACGTATTCCTGCCGCGCCCCCGCCAGCCGCGAGGTGTACTCGGTGTGGCGGTCGTTGAATTCGCGTTCCAGCGCGTTGATGCGCTCGGTCTGCACCCGCTCGCGCTCCAGCAGCAACTGGTGGTGCTCGCGCTCCAGATCGGCGAAGCGGGAGTGGAAGGTGGCCTCCAGGGCGGTCATGCGCGCCCCGTGCTGGGCCTCAAGCTCCACGTTGCGGGCCTGGGCCTCGCGCATCATGCCCTCGCCCTGGGCGGTGGCGTGGGCCACGATCAGCTCGCTTTCGCGCGTGGCGTTCTCGCGCATGTCGTGGCCCATCTTCTCGGCGGCCACCACGGCGCGGCGAATCTGGTCCTGGGACGCCTTGAGTTCCTCCAGCTCGCGCTCCAGCCGGGTGCGCGTCTCGCGCTCGCGCAGTTGCTCGCCCAGCAGGCCCTCTAGCTCGTCGGAAATCTGGGCCAGGAAGGTCCGGACGCTGTCGCGGTTGTAGCCGCCAAACCTGCGGGGGAATTCCTGGTGGCGGATGTCCAGCGGGGTCAGCCGGCTGGAATCCCGGCGGGCCGTGCTGCCGGAAGTCAGTTCTGAAGGCAGGTCTCGTGTCGTGTCGGATGTCATTGAAACAGGCTCCTTCCCACCCGCACCAGGGTGGCTCCTGCGCGGACGGCCAGGGGGTAATCGCCACTCATGCCCATGCTCAGCTCACCCAGTCCCAGGTCATGGGCCTGCCGCGCGGTGTCGGTGAAGAGCCGCAGGATACGGCTTTCGGCCTCGGCCTGCGCCACGTCGGCGCCGAATTCCGGGGCCATGACCATCAGGCCGCGCACCGTCAGGCCCGTTTCACGCACGCTTTTCAGGGTATCCACCAGCTCGTCCGCCGGAATGCCATGCTTCTGCGTCTCGCCGTTGTGCAGTTGCAGCAGCAGGTCCGGCGCCCGCCCCCACTTCGCCGCCGCCTCCGCGATGGCCTCGGCCTGCCACGCGGCCTCGATGGCGTGAACCAGCGTCACCGGGCGCAGGTACTTGACCTTGTTGCGCTGCAACGGCCCGATGTAGTGCCACTCCCACTCGGGGCGCTGCGCCGCCTTGTCCCGCAGCTCCTGGGCGCGGCCCTCACCCAGCGGGAAGGTGCCGTAGGCCAGGACATGTTTCTCGATGCTCTCCAGGGTCTGGCCCTTGGTCACAGCCACCAGTTTCGCGCTGCCCGGCGCGCGTCCGGCCTCCTGCTCCAGCGCCCGCAGGTGAAGGGTGACCTCCGGCAGGCTCATGGCCGGGGCCACTGCGGGAACGGGCACGCCCGCGCCGCAGACACGGCGTCCGCATGCCTGCACCGTTGAGCGTCCACATGGATTCTCCGGCCCGCGCCCGGATTTGGCACGGCGCCACACAACGAATTTAAAGAAGGCACTTCTGCATTCTCACCCACCCCGGCGCCCGGCTCAAGTGCGCCGCGTCCTACTCAGGCAGGGGCCAGGGGGGCAATGTTTAACCGCCCGTGGCCTGCCTTCACCCTTCTCAGGGGCCTAGCGGCAACTGTGGACGCAGTGAACGCCCCATCCGGCCCCCGGCCCTGCCCTGCCCGCCCCCCCCAGCGGGCATTTGCGCGGTCAGGGCGAGTTCAAGGATGTGCGAAACTAGGAGAAGAATGCGACACCCCTTAACGCTCGCCGTGACCGCCGTTCTGGCTGCGCCCGCCGTGGCCCAGGCACAGACAGCAGGCACCGTTCAAAACATCACCGTGGCCGGAACCAGCGATCTGCTGGCCAATTTCCTGCGCGCCACCCTCAGTGTGCAGCCCGGCGCGGCGCTGTCCAGCGTCAACCTGCGCGCCGTCGAGCAGGAGGTCGTGGCCACCGGCTACTTCAAGAGCGCCGTGGCCGAACTGCGCACGGTGGCCGGCAAGGACACCCTGAACGTCACCGTGGTCCCCAACCCTACTATTGCGGCGGTGGAGGCCAGCGGCCTGACCTTCCTGTCGCCCGACGCCTTCAAGAAGTCGATTGGCGAACTGCTGAACATCGCTCCCGGCGCAACGCTGAACACCCAGCGCGTCGATCAGGCCAAGGAAGCGCTGGCCCAGAACTATCAGGCCGAGGGCTACCCCTTCGCGCCCAGCATCAGCGCCCAGACCAAGGCGGGCGCCGACGGCACCGTCACCGTCACGTTTATCGTGGACGAGACGGCCCCGATCAAGCGCGTGGAGGTCAGCGGCGTGGCGCTGCTGCCCGCCGCCACCGTCACGGAAGTGTTCAAGCCGCTGTACGACGCCAAGAAGTTCACGCCTGACCTGTATTACGGCGCGGTGCAGCAGCTGCAGATGGAATACGACGACGCCGGCTTCCTGCAGGCTGGAGTGGACCCCCGCAACAGCACGCTGGTGGACGGCGTACTGAAGATCAAGGTGATCGAGGGCAAGGTCACGGCCGTGGACCTGAGCGCCCTGGGGGATCCCAAGGCCACGCTGCTCACGGCGGCTGGCAAGCCCGTGGTGCTGTCGAACCTGCAGGCCGACGTGCGGACCCTGGCCAACCAGACTGGCAAGCCGGTGGGCTTCGCGCTGCAGCCCAACCCCGAGAATCCAGGCGAGGTCACTGTGCTGTTTGGCGCCTCGGACGTGGCCAGCGGACCGGTCAAGACTATCGCCATCACCGGCAACACGCTGCTGCCCACTGCCACGCTGCAGGCGGCCCTGAAAACCAAGGCGGGCGACATTTACAGCCCGCAGCTGGCCCAGGACGACTTCCTGGCGCTGCGCGACGCCTACCGCAAGCAGGGCTTCGAGATCAGCACCCGCGACGCGGTGAGCTTCAAGGAAGGTGCCCTGACCTTCAACATCCGGGAAGTCAAGCTGGTCGGCTACGAGCTGGCGTGGCAGGGAGCACACCGCACCAAGGACCGCGTGATCCTGCGCGAGCTGCCCGAACCCGGCAGCGCCTTTAACCGCGAGACCCTCAGCGCCGCGCTGGGCCGCATCAGCCGTCTGGGCTTCGTGCGCGTGACCACCGAGACCGTCCGCAGCGACCCGCAGAACCCGGAGAACGTGACCTACGTGCTGGGCATCGCAGAGACCGCCAAGGGCATTCCGGTCAGCTTGGGCCTCACCTACGACAGCTTCGCGGGCGGCTTCAGCGGCGACGCGGCCTACACCAACCCCAACACCTTCGGACTGGGCCACGCCTTCACGGTGGGCATCGGCGCGCAGCAGAACGACGCCGGGCAGAACTTCAACGGCAGCGTCAACTACACGATTCCGTGGCTGGACCTGAACTTCCTGGACTTCCAGAAAAACCGCACCAGCGTGTCGTTCGGGGTGGGCAGCAGCGTGACCGGCAACAATGCCGTGTTCACCCGTCCTGACGAGACGCCCGCCACCACCGGGTCGCCGCCCAACACCGACACAGGCTTTGACTACACCGTGCGCAGCACCGGCTTCAGCGTCAACACCGGGCGCAACCTCAGCCGGTACCTGTATGCCAGCGTGGGCGCGGGCGTGAGCTACAAGACGTACTACCTCGAGGCCCTGAAAGAGGGAGACAAGACCAGCACCGAGATTCCGGGCACCAACGGCCAGCCGAACCAGACCTACACCTTCGACGCCAAGAAGGCCCAGAGCCTGCTGCCCGAGGCCGGCGTGACCACCCGCCTGAGCGGCAACCTGACCTACGACAGCACCACCAATCCCGAGTTCCCGGACAGCGGCTTCCGCGCCAACCTGGACGCCGGGTACAACTTTGGGCGGCAGGGCGCGACCCCGCTGCGCTGGAGCGACGTCGAGACCGGAGGCAGCACGTACTACGGCTTCGGCCGCACGCTGGAGAAGGATCTAGGCCTGAAGAACAAGCAGCAGGTCTTCGCCGTGCGTGCCAACGCGGGCACCATTCTGAACCAGAACAGCGCGCCGGGCGGCACCGGCTTCGCGGTCGGCGGCGGCAGCACGCCCCAGGCCTCGCGCCAGATTCGCGGCCTGTCCGATGGCTCGGAGTTCGGCACCAACTACTTCACCACCAGCGCCGAGTACCGTTTCGACTTCGGCCTCAAGGCCGGCATTGCCCAGGGCCTGTACGGCGTGGCCTTCGCGGACGCCGGTAGCGCCTGGGGCACCCGCGACAACCCCAACTTCAACCTGAAGTACGGCGTGGGCGCGGGCGTGCAGCTGAACCTGGGCATCGGCGGGGCGCTGCTGCCCAGCCTGCGCTTCGACTACGGTTACAGCCCCAAGGAAGCGAGCGGCAAGTTCTACTTCCGCATCGGCAACTTCTTCTGAACAGAAGCTAGAGCATTAAAACGAGATCGGCGCGCATCCTGACTGGGGATGCGCGCCGCCCTCTATTTTCTGTTTCTGCTGGTTTTCCCGGCTAACCCTGCTGCTCGGCCCACAGCGCCCGCATCTCCTCGCTTCGGTCCAGCAGTTGGGCCAGCGTTCCCTCATCCACAATCTGTCCCTCTTGCATCAGCAGAATGCGGTCGGCGCGGCTCAAAGCGGCGCGGCGGTGGCTGACCACCAGACACGTCGCGTCCGTCTCGCGGAATAGGCCGTCCCACAGCTGCGCCTCGGTGCGGGCGTCCAGGGCGCTGGACACGTCGTCAAAGACCAGCAGGTCCGCGTCACGGGCCAGCATCCGGGCCACCGCCGTGCGCTGCATCTGCCCGCCAGAAAGCTTGACGCCGCGTGCGCCCACCGGGGTGTCCAGCCCCTGCGAAAGCTGGGCCAGATCGGGTTCTAGCACGGCCAGCCGCACCGCGCGGCCCAGCCGGTCCTCCCCGCTGCCGCTCAACACGTTCTCGCGCAGGCTGTCACTGAACAGGCTGGGAATCTGGGAGGTGTAGGCGCTGCGGGGCGGCACCAGGAACGAGGAGGGATCGTCCACCGTCTGCCCATTCCAGGTGACGGTGCCGGCCTGCGCCGGAATCAGGCCCAGCAGCGCCCGCAGCAGCGTGCTCTTGCCGCTGCCGATGCGCCCGGTGACCACCACGAACTCGCCCTGCCGAACGCTGAAACTGGCGTCGCGCACGCCCAGCCCGCTGTCGTGGGTGGCGGTCAAGCCGGAGACCCGCAATTCCTCCAGCGGCAAGCGGGGCGGCGCGGCGGGCGGCGCGGGCGGCTCGCTGTGCAGGTAGGCGGGGTGGTGCTCCACGATCCTGGTGTCGGGCGCGTCCTGCAGCAGCCGGGTCATGCGGTCATAGCTGACCCCGGTGCGGCGGTGGCGGGCAATCGCGTCCCCGAAGAAGCCCATGCTGCCGGTCAGGCGCGGCAGCAGGCCGATGAACAGCACGAAGTCGGCCACCTCCAGCGCGCCGCCGCGAATCTTGCTGGCTCCCAGCAGCAGCACCAGCCCCACCGCCAGGTTGACCATGTTGGTGTTGACACCCCGGATCAGCTCGGTGAGCAGCACGTCGCGCAGGGCAGCGTGGCGGCGCGTCTCGCCCAGCTTGCCCAGGTGCGCCACCATGCCGTCTTCGCGGGCGGCCAGCTTCACGGCGCTGACGGCCCCGAAGGTTTCCCCGATAAAGTCCGTGACACGGGCGGTGGCCTCGCGCATGCGGCGGCGGTAGCTGCGGATGGTGGGCGAGAGCCGCTGCACGAACGCCACCATCAGCAGCAGCGGCGCGCAGACCAGCAGCGTGATCAGCGGGTCCACGCGGGCCATCAGCGCGATGGCCACCAGCGAGTACACCACGAAGCCCGCACTGTCGATCCAGACCTCGACGTAGCCGGCCACGTCCTCCACGTCGTCGCGGAAGCGGCTGACCGCCTCGGCGGGGGTGTCGGGCAGACGGCGCGAGCGGCGGGCGGTCAGCAGGTAGCCCAGCAGGTTACGGCGCACCAGCGCGTCCAGCGTGTACCACAGCTCGATAAAGGCGCGAAAGGCCCCGTAGAACAGCCCGAAGCGGCTGGCCCGCACCAGCGCGAACCACGCCACCGAGGTCCACGCGGCGGCGATGGCCGGGCTGATGCCCTGCCCGCCCGTCCGCAGGTTCTCGGCCTCGTCCAGCCGCGCGAACACGCCGCTGACCGCGTACACCAGCAGCGCGGGCGAGACGTGCACCAGGCCCCACATCAGCAGGTTGAAGGCGAACAGGGCCGGCCGGTACGCAAACAGGCGTTTGGTCAGGGCAAAGGTGCGGTCCGGCGCGGTGGCGGGTTGGGTGGAAGGAACGGTGGTCATGTACAGGCTCCGGAGGGGAAGGAAACGTCGGGGGAACGCGGCGGAACAGGCACCGAGAGGCAGGAACCGGGACTCATGCCAGCACCCCCACGCCCTCTTCTTCCAGCGTGCCGGCCCGCAGCAGTTCGGCGTAGTGGCTGGCTGGATTCAGGGCCAGCACGGCGCGGGCGCCGTCCTCCAGCACCTCGCCGTCGCCCAGCACCAGAATGCGGTCCGCGCGGGCCACGGTGTCCAGCCGGTGGGCGATGATGATGGCCGTGCGTCCGGCCAGCAGGCGGGTCATGGCGGCGGTCAGCAGCGCCTCGGTGGCCGGATCGAGGCGGCTGCTGGGTTCGTCGAGGATGATCACGGCGGGATCGCGCAGCATCACGCGGGCAAAGGCCAGCAGCTGGGCCTCACCCGCCGACAGGCTGCCGGTGGGCAGGGGCGTGTGCACGCCGTCTTTCAGGCGCGCGAGCCACGTGCCCAGGCCCACTTCATGCAGGGCCGCCTCCACCTCCTCGTCGGTGATCTGGGGGTCAAAGAACGAGAGGTTGTCACGCACGCTGGCCTGGAACAATTGAACGTCCTGCGTGACCACCGCCACCCGCCGCCTCAGCCCGTGCAGGTCCACGTCCTGCACATTCATGCCGCCCAGCCTTACGCTGCCGGAGGTGGCGTCGTACAGCCGCGAGACCAGCCGGGTCAGCGTGGTCTTGCCGCTGCCGGTGCGGCCCAGCAGGCCCAGGGTCTGTCCGGCAGGCAGGCTGAAGGAAACGCCGTGCAGCACGCCGCGCAGCTCCGGCTCGTCGGGGGAATAGCTGAACGACACATTCTCGAACTCCAGGCCCAGCGCGCCGTCTTCGGGCAGCTGGGCGCTGCCGCCGTGAATCGCGCTGCGCAGGGCCAGAATCTCGCTCACACGGAACAGGCTGGCCCCGGCCTTCTGCAACTCCTGAAGCTGCTGCGTGAGCTGGTCAATGGGTTCTTCCACCAGACTCATGTACTGGTACAGCAAGAAGGCCGTGCCCAGCGAGATCGCGCCCGCCGTGTACAGGCCCACCGCCGCCGACAGCACGCCCACATAGCCGACGGCGAACAGCGCCATGCTCAGCTGCCACACGACGCTGCGCCGCTGCCAGGACCGGACGCTGCGGGTAAAGAAGGTGCGCTGCGTCCGCAAAAAGGCGTTCAGGTGGTGGCCGCCCGCGCCCAGGCTGCGGATGTCCTCCAGGCCCGCCAGCCGTTCCTCGACGAAGCCGAACAGCTTGGCGCTGGACTCGCGCTCCAGGCGGGTGGGTTCCACGCCCAGCTTGCGAACGCCGTTCATGGCGACCAGCGTGACCAGGGTAAACAGCGTGACGCCCGCGCCCACGCGCCAGTCCTCGCGGAAGAACATGAACAGCGCACCCAGCAGCAGCAGCGCCGCGCCAAACACCCGCACCGCAAACTGGGAGAAGAAGTTGCTCAGGGCCGTCACGTCGCCGTCGATGCGCTCGATCATCTCGCCGGGCGTGCGTTCCTTGTGCTCGCGCATGTCCAGCGACAGCAGGTGGGCCATCAGATCGACGCGCAGGCGGTTGGTGGCGGTCCAGCCCACCCGCGCCCCCACGTAGGTGGCCCCCGCCGTCATCAGTTGTACGCCAATCGCCAGCAGGATATAGAAGCCCGCCAGCCGCGCCAGCAGGCCCACGTCAGCCCCTGCGCCCAGTTTGGCGTTGTCCACGAAGGTTCGGAGCAGCTGCGGCAGCAGCAGATTGAGGCCGGTGCCGGTGAGCAACAGCGCAGCCAGTCCAGCCACCTGCCACTTCAACGGCCCCAGGTACACCCGCAGCACGCCCAGCGTCGAGGACGGTCTGGACGACCCGGCAGGTTCTTGAGGGGAAACGGGCAACGACATCACTACAGGCTAGAGCGGCGCGCGCCCAATTGCATACGCAATGTGGCGCATTTGGGCGTGTCCATGCTGCGCCCATGAAGGTTGCGCCAGTCGAAATATGAGATGGAGGGGCAGGCCGCTGCGGCCCTCCCTCCATCTCGATCCGTTTCGGCCCCGCGCAATGCCTACCCCTCTGGCCAGCTCAGGTCAGAAAGGAATTGACCCTCAGCTCTTGTCCTTGGTCAGAATCCTCACCGACAGGATCTCATCGGCTTCGGCGTCAGGCACCTCGGCGTTCTGCGCGTCCATCGTACGCGTCAGCTTGGGCAGCACGTCGTCACCCGTGACCACCTTGCCGAAGATGGTGTGCTTGCCGTTCAGGAAATCGGTGGGCGCGAAGGTGATGAAAAACTGGCTGCCGTTGGTGGCCGGGCCGCTGTTGGCCATCGCCAGGATGCCTGCCGAGTTGAAGGTCAGCTTGGTGCGGAACTCGTCGGCAAAGCTGTAGCCGGGGCCGCCGGTGCCCCACTGGTCCTTCTTGGCCTCGTCCACGCTCAGGGGATCGCCGGTCTGGGCCATGAAGCCCTCAATGACGCGGTGAAAGCGGATGCCATCGAAGTAACGGTCACGCGCCAGCGTCACGAAGTTGTTGACCGTCACGGGCGTTTCCTGCTCGTACAGGTCCGCCAGAATCTGACCGCGGCTGGTGTCGATCAGGGCGTAGTAGTCCTGGCCGTCCTGCAGGGCCATGGCGGGTTCCTTCTTGAACTCGCGCACCGGCTCCTTGCTCAGGGGGGGGACCAGGGTATAGCCCGTGGGAATCTCGCCCGCTGCGGTGACAGCAGGCGTGGCCGGCGCCGTCTCGGCGGGCTGTTCAGCCGTGGTGGTCTCATCCGGCTTGGTGGCGGTCTCGTCCGCCTTCTTCTGGCAGGCGGTCAGCGCCAGCAGGGCGCTCAGGATCAGGGCAGAGTTCTTCACGGCGTTCGTCATAGCGCCTCAGTCTAGAGCAGCGCGGCGTGGGCGGGCGTCCCCCCTTCGGCGGAGGCCACCTTCGTTGGCGTTGAAAGCTCAGGCCTCGGGCAGCCGCTCCCCGGCCGGGACCGCCACCGGCAGCACATTTTCACGCGGTGGCAGCGGGCAGGTCCAGCCGTCGCCGTAAGCGCAGTACGGGTGATACGCCAGATTGAAATCCACCGACACGAGGGCGTCGCCGTCGTCGCTGCGGGCCAGCGGCGCGTCCAGGTAACGGCCCGCGCCGTAGGTTTCCTGCCCGCTGGTGGCGTCCCGGAAGGGAATGAACACGCGCTGCGGCGTCTCCTCACCCAACGGCGCAAACACGCTCACGGTCTGTTCACCGCCGGGCAGGGGCAGCGTGACCGTGCCGTACAGCGCCATGGTGCGCGGCTCGCCGGTGTTGGTGTCCAGCGTGAACTCTGCTGCCGGACCGGGAAGGGTGAGGGTCAGCGGGGCGCTGAAGGTCCAGGCCGGGTCCGGCGGGTAGTAGCGCAAGCCGTGAAACGTGGCCGCGTCCACCGGGCCGTTTCCGGCCGCAAAATGCTCATCCTTGCGGCGGCGAAAGTCCAGCAGCGCCTCCTCGTAGGGAGAGGAACTCACCAGTTCACCGTCAGCGTCTGCCCGGCGTACTCCACGATGTCGCCGCGCCGCAGCTTCTTGCGTCGGCGGGTCTCGATCTCGCCGTTCAGGCGCACCTCGCCGCCCTGCACACGGAATTTGGCCTCGCCACCCGTTTCCACCACCCCGCTGATTTTCAGGAAGTCCTGAAGATCGATGGTGTCGCGCTGTGGGTTCTGAGCTGTCTCTCGGCTGCCTGTCATGCGGGCAGCGTAGCAGGCGCGGCGGCGCAAAGAAGAGACGCAAAATCCCTTCGCGCCTCTCCCGGACCCCGCATAACCCGGCCCTTGTCTACCCCTGAGCCGCCCGCAGTCCCGGCCTCTCCCCTATGCTCGTGGGCATGAAGACGGCGCGAATTACCGGCGGGTCAGGGATCAGCACCTGACAGCCGACGCGCTGCCACGAGTTTGCCTCCGCCCAGTCCGCGGGGGCTTCTTTTTGCCCCACACATGCCGCAAGGAGGCCACCCGCATGACCCAGCCCCAGGAATTTGAGCCCGGCCAGATGGACGCCATGGACGTGCTGCGCCTCGCGCTGACCGGCAAGGTGTACGGCGCGGCGGTAGAAACGCCCATCAGTGAGGCCCCCCGGCTCAGCGCCCGTACCGGCAACCGCGTGCTGCTCAAGCGCGAGGACCTGCAACCGATCTTCTCGTTCAAGCTGCGCGGCGCGTACAACAAGATGGCGCAACTTTCGCCGGAGCAACGGCAAAGGGGCGTCATCACCGCCTCAGCGGGCAACCACGCTCAGGGGGTGGCCTACGCCGCGCAGGAACTGAACATGCGCGCCGTGATCGTTATGCCCGCCACCACACCCGAGATCAAGATCGGGGGCTGCCGCGCCCGTGGCGCCGAGGTGGTGCTGCACGGCGACAGTTTTTCCGATGCCGAAACCCACGCCTACGCGCTGCAACGGCAGCTGGGGCTGACCTTCGTGCATCCCTTCGACGATCCGCTGGTACTGGCCGGGCAGGGCACGGTGGCACTGGAACTGCTGCGCCAGATCGAGACGCAGGGCGGCTACACGGTCTTCGTGCCGGTGGGCGGCGGCGGACTGATTGCGGGCGTGGCCAGTGTCATCAAGGCCCTGCGCCCCGACGTGCGGGTGGTGGGGGTGGAGCCGGACGACAGCGACGCCATGTACCAGAGCCTGCAGGCAGACGCGCGGGTGCGGCTGGACTCGGTGGGCATCTTCGTGGACGGGGTGGCGGTCAAGCAGGTGGGGGCCTACACCTTTGACCTGACCCGGCGCTACGTGGACGACTGGGTGCGCGTGAACACCGATCAGGTCTGCGCGGCCATCAAGGACGTGTTCGACGACACCCGCGCCGTGATGGAACCCGCCGGGGCGCTGGCGGTGGCGGGCCTCAAACAGTACGCCGAGGACCACGGCCTGAGCGGCGAGACCCTGGTGGCCCTGACCTGCGGCGCCAACGTCAACTTTGACCGCCTGCGCCATGTTTCCGAGCGGGCCGAGATCGGCGAACAGCGCGAGGCCATTCTGGCGGTGACCATTCCCGAACGCGCCGGAGCCTTCCGCGAGTTTATCGAGGTGATCGGTGCGCGGGCCGTGACCGAGTTCAACTACCGCTACGCCCCCCGCAGCGAGGCGCAGATTTTCGTGGGGGTGCAGCTGGCCTCTGCCGGGCAGCGCGGCGAACTGGTGGACACCCTGACCGCGCGGGGCTACGCCGTGACGGACCTGACCGGCGACGAGCTGGCCAAGGTGCATATCCGCCACATGGTGGGGGGCCGCGCCCCCGAGGCCGAGGGCGAGCGCGTGTACTCATTCACCTTCCCCGAACGCCCCGGCGCACTGCTGGAATTCCTGACGCATCTGCACGGGCGCTGGAACATCAGCCTGTTTCACTACCGCAACCACGGCAGCGCCCACGGGCGGGTGCTGGCCGGGCTTCAGGTGCCGCCTGGGGATGAGCAGGACTTCGCCGCCTTCCTGCACGACCTGGGCTACCCCGCCGACGAGATGACCCACAATCCGGCGTACCGGCTGTTCCTCACCTGACAGCTGCCTGGAACCGCCGCCTACGGTCCAAACGCCCCCGGCTGGCCCGCTATGCTTTCAGGGCATGAGTCCCGCTGTCCCCTCCCCTGCTCCCTTCACCGTCCTGGCCCTGTATCAGTTCCGCCGCGTGCCGGACCCCGCCGCCCTGCGGGCCGAACTGCTGGAACTGGGGCAGGCGGCGGGCCTGTGCGGCACGCTGATCGTCGCCGGCGAGGGCATCAACGGCACCGTGGCCGGAACACAGGCAGCGATTGATGGCCTGGGTGATTTCCTGCGGACGGCGGGTTTTGACCGGCTGGAGGCCAAGACATCGCACAGCACCGAACAGCCCTTCAAGCGCTTCAAGGTGCGCCTGAAAGCTGAGATCGTGACGCTGGGCATTCCCGTCGAACCCACCTCCCAGGCCGGGCAGTACGTGGAGGCGGGCGACTGGAACGCCCTGATCGCGGACCCGGACGTGGTGGTGGTGGACACCCGCAACCGTTACGAGGTCAGCGCCGGAACCTTCGAGGGCGCGGTCAACCCCCAGATCGACAGCTTCCGCGAGTTTCCCGCGTGGCTGGACGCCCACGCCGAAGAGCTGGCGGGCAAACGCGTCGCCATGTTCTGCACCGGGGGCATCCGCTGCGAGAAAAGCACCAGCCTGCTGCGGGAGCGCGGCTTTACAGACGTGCTGCACCTGCGCGGCGGCATCCTGAAGTATCTGGAAGATGTGCCTGAAGTTGAGAGCCGCTGGCACGGCGAATGCTTCGTCTTCGATGGCCGCGTGACCGTGGGCCACGGCCTGCGCGAGGGCGGGGCCGCCATATGCCACTCGTGCGGCTGGCCGCTGGGCGCGGCAGAGCGGGCGCATGCGGCCTACGAGGAAGGCGTGAGCTGCCCGAACTGTGTGGAGGCGACAACGGAGGCACAGAAGGCGGCGTTTAGAGATCGGCAGCGGATGTATGACGCGCAGCAGGTGTAGAAGTGCGGGTGGGTTTGGGATCCGGCCCAATGCACAGCAGCTTCAATGTCCTTGCGTTGCAAGTCGGGGTATTCGCGTAAAATCTCGTCAGCTTCCACGCCTGCGCCCAGTAAATCCAGCACATCGCTGACCCGAATTCGCATTCCCCGGATGCAAGGCCGCCCATCACACTGCGCGGGATTAGATGTAATGCGCTCTAGCAGAGTTATGGGGCGAGCTTACACTGTAATGAAGACTGACCGCTCAAGAAAAAAATAGCTACGGAAGGACAGTCATCATTATGAAATTCAATGAATCTGAACTATTTGTCACCCTAAACGATTTGGAACTACCGTTGATATTTCCATACTGGTATGCACTTCAAGATGAATTGGAAAAATACAATTTTATAAAGTCATTAGATCAACTAGGCAGTAGAATCAAATTTATTGATAATAAAATTGAAATACCAAATTTAGGGGAAGTATTTATTGAAAGTCTATTCAGATTTGATAGATTTATATTTCTTAACAATGAAATCGTTGAGAAAAATATGAAAGGTCTAAAGGCAAATTTTAGCTGTGATTACTCGGTGGGTATTGATCTAAATCTAATAAAATACATTAGTAATTGTATATTTGGATATAACAATGATACTTCCTTTATCGCCTTTCATACGATTAAATATTTAGTAGAAAACAATATAAATTATGATTTCAATTTATTTTATTGGGAGAATCACGAAGCCCTTAACCATGATCAGATTTATTCTAGTAACAATTTTTTGAATAATATGAAGGCGATTGAGATTATGAAGGATCTAGATGAAGCTTATTTTCTGCGGACGGGGAAAATAAGAGCCAAATGCAATAAAGCGACTATTCTTCAAAGAATTGACGACGTAGTTATTAATAAGCAGAGAATGTCAATTATTGATCCCAATTTTTATTCAAACTTATGGCGACTGACCTATCTCTCTATGTTGATTACTATTTACTTAAAATACTCTTCTAGGAAGTCCAATACATATAAACTGAGCCAACTGTTGGAAATATATGATAAAGAAATAGGACTTATGCTGCTTAGAGATTTTTCTTATGCTAGATATTTTTTAGAGAATCCCAGCTTATCATTCTTCTCTTTCATACAACCGAATAATCCGAAGCTATTCAAAAAGCTACGTAGCTTAGCTTGGGATTTACATATATCTAGAATTTTGGAAAGATTTTCTGCCGCCCCGCACAATGCAAACTTTATGATTCCATACGTTATGACATATGACAAAAGATACTCAAACATGCTCAAGGTGTTCAAAATCGAGTCATTATTATTTCAACGGGGATATATGCCCCTAGCATCTCCCGAGGAAAATATACGCAGCATCGTGACTTCAGCTCCTGAATGGGAGAGTTACTTTTCAATGACAAGGCATAAGGAGAGGATAGATAATTTTACCAACTCTGACGATAATTTTGAAAATATGATTATCAAGTATGAAGGTCTTGTATCAAATTTACTAAGATTTTAAACATCGTTAAACTCACCCAAAATACCCCAAAAGTTCAATAATCATTCGCGCGTAGTCGTCCACCTTGATCCCCCGCTTTTCCATTTTCACGCTGGGCGGGAAGGTCTGCACCTCGGTCTTGTGGGGAAAGCGTTTGAGTCCGGCGGCGTCGTAATCCAGGCCCTTGTAGGCGAAGGTGATCTGCAACTCGGTCATGGTCTCGCCAATGCTCAGCACGCGCCGGGCGGCGGCAGTCAGCCTGAGCTTGGCAAGGTCAATGAAGTTCTGGACATCCGGGCTGGGCAGGCCGTACTTCTTGCGCAGATCACGCTCCACCCGGCTGATCGCCTGCAAGGTGCGTGCGTCCGAGAGGCGGCCATACGTGGCAATCCGCGCCTCGTCGTCACCGCCGAAATACTCCGGAGTCAGGCGGGCGTTGATGGGCAGGTCAATGGAGATGTTGACCGGGGCCTGAATCTTCTCGCCTTTCAGCCGCGCCACGGCCTCCGAGAGCATCTCGGTGTACACGTCAATGGACACGGCCTGCACGTGCCCGTGCTGTTCCTCGCCCAGAATGTTGCCCACGCCGCGAATTTCCATGTCCTTCTCGGCCAGCAGGTGCCCGCTGCCCAGGTCTTGCAAATCGGCAATGGCCCACAGGCGACGCTGCGCGGTCTCGGTCATGCGCGGTGGGTAGAACAGGTAGGCGTAAGCGGTCTGCGCCCGGCGGCCCACCCGCCCGCGCAACTGGTAAAGCTGCGCGAGGCCCAGCCGATCTGAACGCTCAATCAGGATGGTGTTGGCTTCCGGGATGTCCAGCCCCGTCTCCACGATGGTGGTGGACACCAGCACGTCAAAGGCCCCTTCCTCAAAGCCCAGCATGATCTCCTCGAGTTCCTCCTCATTCATGCGCCCGTGCGCCACGCCAATGCGGGCTTCCGGTACCAGGTTACGCAGGTACAGGCTGCGAGCGCCAATGCTGGCAATCCGGTCATGGATGTAAAAGACCTTACCGCCGCGCTCGATCTCGCTGATGATGGCGTCGCGCACGGTGCTGGGGTCAAAGGGGGCCAGCACCGTCTGGATGGGCTTGCGGCCCTTGGGCGGCGTCTGGATGCTGCTCATGTCGCGCAGGCCCACCATGCTCATGTAGAGAGTGCGCGGAATCGGCGTGGCCGACAGGGCCAGGGTATCCACGGCCTTAACGCCCTCAGGAATCTCCAGCTTGCCGTCCGCCATGTCGGGCATGCCCCGCAGCGCACGCAGCTTTTCCTTCTGCGACACGCCAAAGCGGTGTTCCTCGTCCACGATGATCAATCCCAGATTGTTGAACTCGATGTCGCCGCTCAGGAGGCGGTGCGTGCCGATCAGGATGTCCACCTTGCCCGCCGCCAGATCACGCAGGATGCTTTTGGAGGACTGCGGCGAGGTGAAGCGCGACAGCCCCTCCACACGCACCGGCAGGTCCTTGAAGCGTTCCACGAAGGTGGAGGTGTGCTGCTCGGCCAGCAGGGTGGTGGGCACGAGAACGGCCACCTGCATGCCGTGGCCCACGACGCGGTGCGCGGCCCGCAAGGCCACCTCGGTCTTGCCGAAGCCCACGTCGCCGGAAATCAGGCGGTCTGCCGGGTTGGGCTTCTCCAGATCCTTCAGGGTTTCCTTGAGGGCGGTGCGCTGGTCTCCCGTCAACTCGAACTGGAAGTTCTGCTCGATCTGTTTTTCCCAGTCGGGAATGGGGGCAAAGGCGTTGCCGGGGGTGACCTGCCGGGCAGCGTACTGGACGAGAAGCTTGCCCGCCACCTCCTCGGCGTTCTTGCGGGCCTTGTCCTTGGCCCGCGCCCAGTCCTTCTTGTCGAAGCTGCTCAGCACGGGCGGATCGTCGGTGGTGCCGGGATGGCGGCGCAGCACCGGCAGCTGTTCAATGGGCACGCTCAGGCGGGCGCCCTTGCGGTATTCCAGGTTCAGGTAGTCGCGGGTGACGCCCAGCACCGTGCGCGTCTCCAGGCCCTGGAACTGCCCGATGCCGTGTTCAGGGTGAATCAGGTAATCGCCCACGTGCAGCCCCAGCGCGTCGGTGACCGGACGCCCCGACAGCCGCTTGCCGCGCAGCGCGGAGCCGCCCTGAAAGCCGTAAATCAGGTCCTCGGTGATGACCACCGTGCGGTGCTCGGGAATGACGAAGCCGCCCTCTCCCCCGGCCCGCAGGAAGCCCAGGCCACCTTCCTCCACGCGCGGAAGCTTCAGCCATGGAATCTCGTGGGTGTTCAGCAGTTTGTCGGCCAGGTACGCCGCCGTGCGGTCGTGGCGCACCAGAATCAGGACGCGGTAGTCGGCCTCCCGCCACTCGGCCACGTCGCGTTCCAGATCGGCGAGTCGGGCGCGGTAGAAGTCCAGGGTCTTCAGGCCCGTGTCCAAGTCGGGCAACTCCAGCGGGGCGCGGCCAAACGAGGTGACCTCACGCCCGGCCAGCCGGGGCCACAGCGTGTCGGTCAGCACGCCCAGGCTGGAGGCGTAGAACTCCGGCGAGTCCAGAAACACGCGGCCCGGCAGCAGTTCCAGGCGGGTGGCGTCCCATTTGCTCTCGGTCAGGTAGTCAGCAGTGGGTTCCAGCGTAAAGGTCTCGGCCTTCTCGCCGCTCAGCTCGCCGGGGGCCAGCAGGCGCAGGGTGTCCAGCTCATCGCCAAAGAACTCGGCCCGCACCCACAGGTCACCGTCGGCGTCGACGGGGCGGCCAGCGCCGGGCGACAGGCGCAGTTCCAGCGTATCGCCGCGCAGCTCATAGCCGGGTTCCTCGCCGCGCTCGTAGCCCAGGCGCTCCAGGCGGGTCAGCAGCGCCTCGCGCGGGTAATTGCGGCCCACACGCAGGCTCAGGGCGTGCTCCTCGGGATGGGCAGGAAACAGATCCAGCGCCGTGTTCACGTCCAGCACCACGTGTTCGTGCTTGCCGTCCCAGTCGCGCAGGCCCGGATTGACCGACACCGGCGCGCCCAGCGCCCCCGCCGAGGCGTAGCTGCCAATCCGGTCTGCGGTCGTCAGCAGCACTGCCGGGCCGGGAAAGGCCGCGAACAGCGCCGCCCGCGCCACCTGTGGCAGCAGCAGCAGGTTTCCGGGCGGGGCGGCGGGCAGCAGTTTGGACAGGTTGGGCGCGGAGATGGTCACCTGAAGAGTTTACGCGGTTGGGGGAAAGGGGACTGTGCGGACGGACGTTCAGGGGCTCCTGGCTGAATCTCGCGCAGTCCCCGCATTGGTCAACCCGCATAACTTTCGTACAGTTCAAGAATTTGAGACACAAATCAGGCAGTGTGCCGCAGTCGGCTTGGATCAAGCTGGGCATCCTCCACCGTTAACCTGGCAATGGCGAAATGTCGCGGGAATACCTGCATACAGGCTTTGCAAGAGCTGCTTGAAATCGGGCAAATGGAGGGCGGGCGATTCTCGCTAGCCCCGTTCGCGCAGCTATACCCGGCAGGGAATTTGAAACTGCCTGGACAGAAGACGGTGCCATGACCCTTCAGCGGGCGGCCTACACCACCGGGTTTCCATGCTGAACGGAAAACGGCTGGGACGCAGGCGGGCGTCCCTGTTGGAACAGATGCGAAAGCTGGCTGAGTCTTTGAGGTAAAGGCGGCGCTGTTTTTGCCAGAGGTGGCGTCACTCTGGCGACGGCTCCCACCACAGCCGGGCCTCAAAGCTGCCGCGCTCCCCGGCCTTCTGCCGCCGCAGGTCTTCCAGTTCTCCGTTCCCCACACCGTCTATCTTTGCCAGCGCATACACGACTTCCAGCACATCGGCCAGTTCCAGTACTTCGCCCGAGGCCAGGTATTCGGCCACCTCCTCGCCCAGTTTGGCTCGGAGGGCGGCGCGAAATTCGTCCGCGTTCAACACACGCCAGGCGCCGCCGAAGAGATCCGGAATCCGGTCGCGCACCAGTTTGCCCATGTCCGCAGCATAGGGCTTCCGACCTCGGGCTCCACTAACAGAAAGGCCTGCCCCCGCGTGGTAATTTGCCCGTATGTTTGAGTCGCTGGGCAACAAGTTGCAGGACATTCTGGACCGGGTGGGCAAGGAGCGCCAGCTTACCGAAGCCCAGGTCAAGGCCGCCATGCGCGAGATCCGGATGGCTCTGCTGGAAGCCGACGTGAATTTCGGTGTGGCAAAAGAATTCGTGGCAAAAGTCTCCGAGAAGGCCGTGGGCCAGGAGGTCTCGGGCAGCCTCAACTCCGGGCAGACGGTGGTCAAGCTGGTCCACGACGAGCTGATCGAGACGCTGGGCGGCAAGTCCATTCAGCCCGAGCTGAAGACCGAGGGCAACGTGTGGTTCATGGTGGGCCTGCAGGGGGCAGGCAAGACCACCAGCACCGGCAAGCTGGCCGCGCACTACAAGAGCAAGGGCCGCCGCGTGCTGCTGGTGGCCGCCGACACCCAGCGCCCGGCGGCGCGGGACCAGCTGGAAGTGCTGGCCAAGCAGGTGGGCGTGCCGGTGCTGAAGGTGGCCGACGGTGAGACTCCTGCCGAGACCCGCCGCCGCGTGGACGAACACCTGAAAACCGATTTCCGCGACTTGGTGATCGTGGACACGGCAGGCCGCCTCCAGATCGATGAGACGCTGATGGAACAGCTGGCGGACCTCCAGACCGCCATGCAGCCCACCGAGACCCTGCTGGTGGTGGACGCCATGACCGGGCAGGAGGCGCTGAACGTGGCGCAGACCTTCGACACCCGCGTGCAGGTGAGCGGCCTGATCATCACCAAGATGGACGGCGACGCGCGCGGCGGCGCGGCCCTCTCGGCGCGCAGCGTGACGGGCAAGCCGATCTACTTCGCCGGGACCAGCGAAAAGATCAGCGGTCTGGACGCCTTCCACCCGGACCGCGTGGCCGGGCGCATCCTGGGCATGGGCGACGTGCTGGGATTGATCGAACGCGCCGAGATGGCAGACCTCAAGGCCATGGAGGTCAAGAAGCCCGGCGACTTCGATCTGGAAGACCTGCTGACCCAGTTGCGCCAGATTCGCAAGATGGGGCCGCTGGGCGACCTCCTGAAGCTGATTCCCGGCATGAGCCGCGCCCTGCCCGAGGGCTTCAACGTGGACGAAAAGCAGATCCAGCGCATCGACGCCATGATCTCCAGCATGACCCTCAAGGAGCGGCGCAATCCCAAGGTCATTGACGGGCGGCGGCGCAAGCGCATCGCGGCCGGCAGCGGCCACAGCGTGCAGGACATCAACAAGCTGCTGAAGATGCACGAGCAGATGAAGGACATGATGAAGATGCTGGGGCGCATGGGCGGCAAGGGACCGGGCGGCAAGCCGCCACGCATGCCCAACCTGCCCCCCAACATCCGCCGTTAGCCCGCGCCGAGATTGACACGTCACGCCGCCCTCCGTATACTCACACCCGCTGCAAAACGCTCCCACCTGGGACCGCTCGCGGGTCGTTAGCTCAATCGGTAGAGCAGCTGACTTTTAATCAGCGGGTTGTAGGTTCAAGTCCTACACGACCCACCATAAGATTCCCCGTCTGGCGCGGGGAATTTTCTTTGATGCACCCGCAGTCTCGGTCCGAGTGCTGTGGTCTGGTCACCACCGGGGCACGTCCAGATTTCAACGGCATCCAGCCGGGGAGTTGTTCCCAGTTTTCGCAGTGACGTACGGGTCCAGTCTCCACGCCGCCTTCTGATACGTATTCCGTCTGTTTCGTTGACAAACCGGGAGGGCGCCGGTTTGCCAACTCCACTCCCGGAACGCGTTCTACTCGTTCTCGCTTCGCTCGGATTTCCATCGTTTTACAAACGATTCAATCGGAGCCCGTATGAGTTGGCAAGACATGATGCCACGGTTCAGACTGGCAACCTCGTGCCGCTGGCCGCGGGAAAATGGCCCGTAGAACGCAGACATCCTGCCCCACCGCCTGCTACCCTTTGCCCATGCGCGAGTTTCTGAACGACTGGTGGCGACTGCTTAAACTGATCGTTGCCTCGCTGGCCATTCCGGTGATCCTGTGGGGTCTGCTGGTGTGGACTGGCGTGCTGAGATAGGTGGAGCGTCTCAGGCCGGGCGCCGAACCGGGAAGGTCCACGTTTCGGGATCAGAGGTCTCACTTCCACAATCAGCCGAAGACCGGTGCCTCCGTCTGAGCCTGAACCTCCGCGACTCCAGGCACTCACCACTGGAACTTCCACCCTGGAAACGCTCCCAGACGCCTGAAACCGGGGTGCGCGTGTTAGCGTCTCTGGTATGACCTCCAAACGGCAACCCAGCGCAAAGGCCAGTTCCACCCCCGCCCCCAACAGTCCGTCCGGAGAGTCGGCGGCTGCCCCGAATGAGGCCGGTGCGCCGCGCCTGGCCCGCAACAAGACCATCCAGAGTTTCGAGCACGCGCTGGTGCTGGAAACGGCCCGCGTGACCGAGGGCGCAGCTCTCGCCGCCAGCAGATTCATGGGCCTGGGCGACAAGAATGCGGTGGACGGTGCCGGCACCGAGGCCATGCGCGAACTGCTCAACTCCCTGGACATCCGGGGCACCGTGGTGATTGGTGAGGGCGAGATGGACGAGGCCCCCATGCTGTACATCGGCGAACAGGTGGGCAACGGCCAGTACGAGGTGGACATCGCCGTGGACCCGGTGGAGGGCACCGAGGTCACGGCCAAGGGGCTGCCCAACGGCCTGGCGGTGATTGCCCTCTCGGAGCGCGGCGGGCTGATGCACGCGCCGGACTGCTACATGGAAAAGCTGATCGTGCCGCCGCCCGCCGCAGGCCGCGTGAATCTGGAATGGCCGGTGGAGGCCAACCTGAATGTGCTGGCCCAGAGTCTGGCGCGCGACGTGGACGACCTGATGATCACCATTCTGGACCGCGAACGGCACGCGGACCTGATCCGGCGGGTGCGCGCCACCGGCGCCCGCGTCAAGCTGATCGGCGACGGCGACGTGATCGCGGGTATCGCGGTCGGCGTGCGCGGTAGCGGCGTCCACGCACTGATGGGTTCGGGCGGCGCGCCGGAAGGGGTGCTGAGTGCAGCGGCCTGCAAATGCCTGGGCGCGGAAATCCAGGGCCGCTTCATCGCTGAGGACGACGCCATGCGTGAGCGTTTCAAGACCATGGGTGTGGACGAGAAGCGCGTGTACAAGACGGCGGATCTGGCCCCCGGCTCGCAGATCGTGTTCTCGGCCACCGGCATCACCTACGGCGAGATTCTGGACGGCGTGCGGCGCTTTGCAGGCGGGGCCAGGACACATACGCTGGTGATGGGCTACGCCACCCGCGTGGTCCGCTTCATCGACAGCATCCATCTGGAAGACGACTCGGCCCGCGTGACCATCCGGGTCTGAGTCCCGCAAGGCCAGTCTGGGCTCGCCCGGCGCAAGTGGAACCAGCGACGCCCGCGCCTCGCTGAACGCCTCCCTGACCGTAAGGTGGGCGGGTCATCGGCGCCCAGAATGCTCAGCCCTTCTGCGCCTCCGCCCTTCCGCGCGTCCGGTCACGAAATCATCCACCCGGCTGGGACTGCGGTTAAAAAGCCGCCACAGTAAGGCCCCGGGAGGCCGTGTACAGGTTCTCGACCATCACCGCCAGGCCAATCACGCCGATATCAGCCGGGGCATCGGTCATGGGGGCTCCTTGTGGCGGGCACGGCACAGACAGGTTCAAGGGTTAGCGTAGGGGCAAACAGGAAGAGGAGGCGGGGCCGCCATAGCCCGCCTCCTCTCTTCCCACCGGTGTGATCGGTGTGCGCTCAGCCTTCCAGCGAGGCCAGCCCGCCGCGCGACTCGCCGTCCTTTTCCCCGCTGGGACCGCCCTGGCCCTCGCCCTTCTTGGGCAGGCGCAGGTTGGGCATCGGCAGGGTACACAGGAAGGCCAGCAGCGCAATGAAGATGCTGATCAGGTAGATGCGGCTGATGGTGTTGGAAAAGGCCACCTTGAAGGCCCGGCCTGACAACTCGAACACCTTGCGGGCGTCGGTGATGGCCGCCGTCTGGGCACGGTCCAGTTGCGCCCTGATCTGGGCCAGCACCCCTGCCCTGCCCTGCTCGGACTGCAGCGCGGCGGCGGGAATGTTGCCCAGGCCGCTGCGCAGTTCCGGGGGCAGACCGGGGTCCTGGGTCAGGGCACTCAGGTCGCCGCCCTGCACCGCCGTTTCCACGCTGCCAAAGGTGGTGGCAAAGCCAGACGTGATTCTGGCCTGGATGCTGTCGAAGGTGGGGGCGTCGCCGCCCTGTGAGCCGCCGGCGTCGGCGGCCTGCTTCGCAGCGGCCTCCAGCTGCGCCACGACGGCGGGCGGCTGTCCAGCCTCGGCGGCGCGGAACTGCGCCGGAACCTGGGTGGCCAGCGTGCTGGTCAGAACGGCGCCGAACACGGCGGTGCCAATGGTGCTGCCCATCTGCTGGAAGAACTGGCCGGCGCTGGTTGCCACGCCGATTTCCCAGCGGTGCACGGCGTTCTGGATCGCCAGGGTAAACAGCGGCAGGGCCGGTCCGATGCCCAGGCCCAGAATGACCATGTACACGATGACCACGTTGTAGGGCGTGTCGGCATTCAGGGTGGACAGCAGGTAAAAGCCGCCCACCATCATCAGCAGGCCGATCAGGATCAGGTTCTTGTAGTAGCCCAGGCGCGAGGCGAGTTGCCCGCTGGCCACCGAGCCGATGATCAGGCCCATGGTCAGGGGAATGGTGGCGGTTCCGGCCTTGGTGGCGCTGACCCCCTGCACGTTCACCAGATACAGGCTCAGGAACAGAATGGCCCCCAGGAAGGCCGCGCCCAGGAAGAAGCGGGCAGCGACGCCCCACGCGAAGGTGGGGTTCTTGAACAGCGTGAGCGGCAGAATCGGGCTCTCGTGGCGCGACTCGACGAACAGGAAGGCGATCAGCGAGACCGCCGCGCCCGCGAACAGGGCCAGCACCGTGGGGTCCGTCCAGCCGTACTGGGGCTCGGCGCCAAAGGTCAGCGCCAGCAGCAGCGGCACCGAGAAGGTCAGCACCAGCACCGCGCCCACGTAGTCGATCCTGGGCTTCAGGCCGCTGGCGAGAATCGGCATCTTGCTGAAGATGAACGCCAGGGCGATCAAACCGATGGGCAGGTTGACGTAAAAGACCCAGCGCCAGGAGATGTTGTCGGTCAGGAAGCCGCCCAGCAGCGGGCCAATCACGCTGCTCAAGCCGAAAACGGCCCCGAACAGGCCCTGGTAGCGGCCACGCTCGGCGGGAGCGAAAATGTCGGCGATAATGGCGAAGGCCACCGAGGTCAGCGCCGCCGCGCCGAAGCCCTGCAGGCCCCGGAACACGATCAGCTGCATCATGCCGCCGCCGAACAGGTTGCCGAACCACGGCTCCCCCGCCATGCCGCACAGCGCCGAGCCGATCAGAAAGACCACGATGCCGAACATCAGAATGGGCTTACGCCCGTAGATGTCCGAGAGCTTGCCGTAGATGGGCACCATCGCCGTGCTGGCCAGCAGGTACGCGGTGGTCACCCAGGCGTACAGGTTCAGGCCGTTCAGATCGGCCACGATGCGCGGCAATGAGGTGGCCACGATGGTCTGATCCAGGGCGGCCAGGAACAGGCCCAGCAAGGTGCCGATCAGGATGATGACCTTGGTCTGCTGCGGCAGCACCTCGGCGTAATTGATGCGGTCCTCGGGGTTGGGGCCGCCCATGGGCGGGGCACTCTGGGTCATAGTTGTTCCTCTGGGGGCGCGGGGGGCTGCTGGGCGGAGCGTGGACTGAACTGGTACACCTCATCCAGCAGAGCATTGATGGCTGTTTCAGCGCGGGCGAGGGTTTCAGGGCGAACACGGCCGAATACCTCGCTGTACGCGCTGATCATGGTTTTTTCCTTGACGCTCAGGAACTGCTGCCCCTTGTCGCTGAGGGCCAGCAGCTTCTCACGGCGGTCCAGGGGGTTCTCGCGCCGCTCTGTCAGGCCGCGCCCCACCAGTTCCTGAACCAGCTGACTGGTGGCCGGCAGGCTGACCCCCAGGTGTTCGGCCAGCGCCGTCACACTGATGGGCGCAAAGGCCCGCAGCTTGTACAGGGCCGTCATCTGCGTGAAGCCCACGTCCTCGTCCTGCATTTCGCTTTGCAGCCTCCCCATTATCTGGTCCGAGACCAGCCGGTGCAGCTGGCGCATGCAGGAGGTCAGGCGCTCCACGGGCTCGTTGAGCTTGGCCGTGGCAGCACAGCAGTTCTGGGGAGGATCAAGATTGCTCACAGAGTCACCATCATGCTTAAGAGAGTGAAACTATTTTCAGATCCAAAACGTTAGCTTGACTACACTATTCGGGAAAGTGAGGTAGGTCATCTGGCTTAGAGAGTGAAATTCCAGGGCTTGAGGTGGGGAACTGTAGATCTCGCAGCGTGAAGCAATTGGCCTGTCCAGACATTCCCATTTAGCTTAATATTGAACTATATTAACAGATGAGATAAGGTTTCCACATGACCAACCAGACCGGAATGGAATCTAAAGTAGTCAAGCTCGCAGTTGTGTACTACAGCACCTACGGCACCAACCATGCCATGGCCAATGAGGCCGCCGAGGCCGCCCGCGCCGCCGGCGCCGAGGTCCGACTCCTCAAGGTGCGGGAAACTGCCCCCCAGGCCATCATCGACACCCAGAACGCCTGGAAGGCCCAGCAGCAGCGCAGCAGCGACGTACCCACCGCATCTCCCGATGACCTCGACTGGGCCGACGCCATTCTGTTCAGCTCCCCCACCCGCTTCGGCGGCGCCACCAGCCAGATCCGGGCCTTTATCGATACCCTGGGCGGGCTGTGGGGCACTGGCAAGCTGGCCAACAAGACCTTCAGCGCCATGACCAGCGCCCAGAATCCCCACGGCGGCCAGGAAACCACGCTGCAGACTCTGTACATCACGGCCATGCACTGGGGCGCCATTCTGGTGCCGCCCGGCTACACCGATCCGGCGGTCTTCGCCTCCGGCGGCAACCCCTACGGCAGCAGCGTGACCGCCACGGGCGAGGACCTGAGCGACGCGGATCGGGCCAGCATCCAGCACCAGACCCGGCGGCTGGTAGACATCACCGCCAGGCTGCGCTGAGCGCAAACGTATGTATGGGGAGGCAGCCTGTCCGGCCTGCCTTCCCTTTTTCCATGTCATTCCAGCGCACCTCTCGCGCCGACAACGGCCATGGTTCAGGACGGACCTGCGGCCACGCTCCGGGCGGTTGATGTTCAGGACCACCGCCTCAGCGCACGCGCTGAATCAGGCCGCCCGCGCCTGTTGCAGCGCCAGCCGCTCCCAGTTCACGCGGCGCCGCCGCCACTCAAAGATGCCCACCTTGACGATTTCCTCCAGGCTACGCGCCAGAAAGACGCCCCAGACACCCAGCGGCGTGTACAGCCCCAGCCAGATCGCCAGCGGCAACCCCACCACGAAGGCCCCCACCACGTCGCCGAGGATGATGCCCTTGCCGTCGCCCGCACTGGGCAGAATGCCGCCGCCGACGATCATGTTGCGAACCTTGAAAACCTGCGTGCTGGCGTTGATCAGAATGCCGATCAGGGCAATCTGCTGAACGGCCCCTCCCACTTTCGGAAACAGGGTGGGCACCAGCAGCGAGCTCAGGGCGAACAGCACCCCGAAGCCCAGGCCGGTCACCAGTCCGGCGCGGGCGATGCGGGTCAGCCACAGCTGCGCCCCCGCCGCGTCACCCTGTCCCAGCGACCGTCCGATGAACACGGTGGCCGCGCTCATCAGGCCAAAAGAGCCGACAATGAAGATGCCTTCCAGGGTGTGGACGATCTGGCTGGCCGCCAGCGCCACCGTGCCCACGCGGGCGAAAACGGCGGCGTACATGAAGTTGCCCAGGCTCCACACGAACTCGGTAAAGGCCAGCGGCGCGCTCAGGGCGATCAATGGCCCGGTGATGGCGCGCAAGGCGGCGCGCGTGGGAAACTGCAGGGCGGCCAGATGGCGCGGCCCGTACACCTGATAGGCCAGCAGGCCGGCCTTGAGCGCGTTGGCGACCACCAGCGCCCAGGCGGCCCCCACCACTCCCATCTGCGGCAGCGGCCCGACGCCGAACACCAGCCCGTAGGCAGCCAGGCTTTCCACAATCACCGTGAAGCTCGTGACCACCAGCGGCGTGCGGGCGTGGCCCAGCGAACGCAGCGCTCCGCTGAAGATCCAGCCTAGCACCCCCGGCAGCAGCGCCAGCATGCTGACCTGCATGTACGGCACGGCGGTCCGGGTCACGTCTTCCGCGCCGCCCGCCAGCCGCAGCAGCCCGCCCGCGTTGAGGATAATCGGCACCGTCAGCACGCCTGCCAGCAGCACACTGACCACCAGCGTGACGCTCAGCGTCTGGTTGACCCCCGCGCGGTCACTGGCCCCGGCGCGCCGCGCAATCAGAATGCTGGTCCCGGAACCCAGCGCTCCCAGCGTCACGAAGAACAGGAAGCTCAGACTGCCGGTCAGGCCCACGGCTGCCACCGCCACCGCCCCCAGCGCCCCCACAATGACCTGGTTGATAAACGTCAGCAGCAGCTGAATGACCATCTCCAGACTGACGGGCACGGCGATGGAGGCAATCTCGCGCATAGGCGACCTGATCGTTTCAGACGGCGGGGCAAGGCTGGGAACGGCTGACATAACGCGCCAGAGTACACCCTGGGGGCCGGACGCAGATCAGCCATCTGGCTGGCCGCAACCGGGCCTGTCTAACCGCCGCGCGGTCTCACGATGGCAGCGCAGGCCAGCGGTGGCGCCGCCGGACGGTCAGGCCGTCAGGTGTCCTGGCCCTCGTCCGGCACGGCCACGAAGCCGCCCCTGGGATTTTCCTGCAACCGGGCAAAGGCCGTCCGTGGGTCGTGCGGGGTGCAGATGAGCGCGCCTTCCTCGAACCACTGCGGCAGGTATTTCTTACGGGTTTCCAGCGTGGTCACGGGATACAGGTCGTAGCCCATGATGTAGGGCGTGGGTGCGTGCGCCAGCGTGGGCACCAGGTCCGCGACGTACACCAGCGTCTGACCCTTGCTGCGCAACACCACACCCTGCTGGCCCAGGTTGTGGCCGGGCAGCGGCAGCACGGTCACGCCGGGGCGCAGCTCGTGTTCGCCGTCAATCAGGTCGAACATACCAGCGTCCGCGATGGGCTCGTAGGTGTCGGGGACGTAGCTGGCGCGGTTGCGCTCATGGGTGTGGCGGGCGTCGTCCAGCTCACGCTTCTGCACGGCGTAGCGGGCATTGGGGAAGGTTGGCTCGTTCAGCGCGGTGGTGTTGCGCCCGGCGTGATCGAAGTGAAGGTGCGTGTTGATCACCAGATGGATGTCGTCCGGGATCAGGCCCGCGTGGTCCAGGCCACGAAATACAGTCTCTTCGCGGTCAAGGCCGTAGATCGACTCGAATTTCTCGCCGCCCCGGTCCCAGAAGCCCGTCTCGATCAGGACATTCTCGTCGCCCAGGCGAATCAGCAGCGGGTTGATGCGCAGCGGAATGCGGTTCAGCTCGTCCGCCGGGGCCACCCGCTCCCACAGCGTCTTGGGCACGCTGCCGAACATGGCCCCCCCGTCCAGCCCGAAGCTGGCGTCTGTGAGGCTGGTGACTTGTATTTCCCCGATCTGCCGCGTTTGGTTCCAGGCCATCGGATCAGCCTAACAAACGTTAGGTCAAAAGAGAACTCCTGGCGTCATACGGATTCCGTCTGTTTCGTTAGCAAACCGGGAGGGCGCCGGTTTGCTAACTCCACTCCCGGAACCCGTTCTACTCGTTCTCGCTTCGCTCGGATTTTCATCGTTTTGCAAACGATTCAATCGGAGCCCGTATCAGTGTATCGGCAGGCCTGACTGGTCCAGTAGAGACAACTGGTCACCTGGGAGCTTGCGATCACCGCGCTAAAGGTCTTCTCCCCCAGGGTGCCGGTCATGACCACGGGCTTTTGCGTCCCTCGCTTGCAGGCGCTGTCTTCTGAACTCGACGGGGAGGCCTCAGTCGCTGGTGGTCAGGTCCGGGCCGCTGGGCACGTCCGCCAAGGCTTCCAGCAGGCGCAGGGCCTGTTCCAGCCGGTGGGCCTGCACGCGGGCCGCCGCGCGCTGCTGCCGCCATTCCAGACGCACCCTGGCCTGACTCAGGGGATCGCTGCCCATCTGGCCCAGCACCCGGATCCGCTCTTCAAGCGCCTCGGCCCGCTGCCACAACGGCGTCAGGCGGGCCTGACAGTCATGGGCGGTCTTCAGGGTGGTTTCCAGCTCCGCCCTTGCCCCGGTCTCAGCGTCCTCCAGCGCCCGCTGGGCCAGCGCCACGGCGGACCCCACCGCAGGCTCAACTCCGGCACGCCACTGGGCCAGCTTCAGGGCGTGCCGGGCACGCAGCACCGCCGGGTGCAGCGGCACTTCCAGCAGAAAATCCCCAGGGGCCAGCCGTGCCGTGGGTGGGGCCAGCGGCAGGTCCGCGTCGTTGAGATCAATCAGCGGGGGAAACACCTCCAGAAAGGCGTTCAGCTGGGTCAGGATCAGGCGACTGTGGGCCAGCTTGGCGGCGACGTTGTGCCCCTCGCGCATTTCATCCTGAAGCTCACGAACACTCAGCCGCATAACCTCGGCCTCGGCGGCGGCGACGGCCACGGTATCGGCTACCTCGATGCGCGAGTGATCGGCCCGCAGGCTGCTCAGCATCTCCTCGGTTTCCCAGCGGCGCACCCCGGCAGCGGCGGCCTGCACGTCCCATTCCGCCGCCGCCTCCAGGCCGCCAAGTTCCGCGTCGGCGCGGATGCCCGCCAGGTTGCGGCCCGCCATCTCGGCCTGAGCGCGGGCCAGCAGCAGCGGCAGATCATGCGCCCGCCGGCCCCAGCGCAGCGGCGCGGGCGAGGGGGCCAGCGGGCCGGGCGTGGGCTGGGCCGGCACCGGAACCGTCTGGGCGTACTCGGCCAGATCCTGGGTGGTGCCCTGCAACCAGCCGTCGGCGCGGGTGTCCCCGATGGTCTGGCGCAGCCCGCTGTACACGTCCTGCAGCACCGCCACCACGTCACGCGGTCCCAGCGGGCGCAGGGCGGGCCAGCCCCGGCGCAGCACCGCACCCTCGATGGCCGTCTCGGCCCCCCCCGCCCCGAGTTCCTGTCCCAGCCGGGTCCGCAGCCAGTCCCGGTAGGGATCGTGCGTGGAGGCGTGGCTCACGCCGCCCCTCCTGCCAAGGCGCCGCGCCCGCCCACATCACGGCGCTGGCGGGCGCACTCGAACAGCATCAGTGCGGCAGCCGTGGCCACGTTCAGGCTGTCGGCCGCGCTGCCCGGCTGCATGGGAATGCGGACGCTCAGGCCGCCGCCGGGGCCACCCGCCTGCCGCCAGTGCGCGGGCAGGCCCCCGTGCTCGGTGCCCAGCAGCAGGGCCACCCGTCCGGTCAGCGGCGCGTCCCAGTAGACATGCGGCGCGTCGGGAGTGCAGGCCACCGTCAGGCAGCTCTGTGCGGCCAGATAAGCGTGCGCCTCCTCCCCGTCCAGGGCGGCCACCGGCAGGGCAAACACGCTGCCCTGGCTGGCGCGGATCACGTTGGGGCCGTAGGGGTCCGCGCCGCGCCCCAGCACCAGCACCGCCGCCGCCCCCGAGGCATCTGCCGTCCGGAGGACCGCGCCCACGTTGCCGGGTTTCTCCAGGCCGTCCAGCACTACCACCACAGCGTCTTCCGTCAGGTCGGGCAGGTCAACGACGGGCCGGGGGGCCACCGCCAGCAGGCCGTCGGGGTGCTCACGCCCGCTGACCTTCCCGAAAGCGGCGGCGGACAGCAGGGTGGGCGTCAGCGGCAGCGCGGGGGCCACCCCAGCGGCCTCGGGGCTGTGCAGTTCGGGGCAGCTGAAGATTTCCGTGGGCCGCACGCCCGCCTCCAGCGCCCGCGACAGTTCACGCGCGCCCTCGATCAGAATGACGCCCTCCTGTTCACGGGCACGCCGGGCGTGCAGGCGCACCAGCCGCTTGAGCTGCGGATTTTGCAATGAGGTGATGGGATCGGCGCGGGTCATCCGGGACCATTATGGCGGATCGCTCTTTCCATTCCTTGACAGCCCCTTGTTTACTTGACAGCCCCTTGTTCGTTCTCGTCCCCGACAGCCGTTCGCCAGACACCGCAACACCTCGGCCCTGGGGGGTGCGGCGCACTGCCGGCGCTGTACCCGGTTCATCTGAGCTCACCCGCCCCCCCAGACTGCGTTAGGTTGACCACATGCCGCTGGCCTATCCCCCGTTCAAATCCTGCCCGTGCGGCTCGGGGCACAGCTACGCCCACTGCTGCGGCCCGGCGCACGGCGGCACGCGGCCCGCGCCCACCCCCGAGGCCCTGATGCGCTCGCGCTACTCGGCCTACGCGCTGGGCAATGCCCCGTACGTGCTGGCGACGTGGCACCCGGACACCCGGCCGCCGGAACTGCATCTGAATCCGGCCACCCGCTACCTGTGGCTGAAAGTGCATGAGGCGTGCGGCGAGGAGGTGGAATTCAGCGCTGCCCTGAAGGTGGACCGGGGCGAGCGGTACGTGCTGCGCGAACGCAGCCTGTTCACGCAACTGGACGGGCGCTGGGTCTACGTGGACGACGTCACGCCGCCGACGCTGGACACACCCGAAGGGTAAATTTCTTCGGGCGCGAGAATGCAGCCCAGACATGACAGGTCGGCTTTACCCTGCCCTCTGAATTTTCCCAGCGCCCACTCGGTTCTCCGCCGTACTCCGCCCACATGCGGCGCCTGACCCGGCCCACCAGCAGCTTCATTTGTGGGCTGGGCCGCACGGAAATTGCGTGCGCTATCCGCGCCCTACAGACTGGATTCGCTCGTAGAGATATGGGAATGGAAAACCTTCCAGCCCCAGGACCTCTCTGCGCCGCTTCAATGTCTCCAGATACAGTTGCACATTCCGGTCCTTGACCACACTATTGATCTTGTACGCTATGTATCCTTCTTCATGAACCAGATTCGATTTTATATATTTTAAGGCGAGATCGATAGAAAAGATCAGTGATTCAATAGACGAGTCAAGAAATTCAGGCTCGTATTTTTTATCCCTTAGAATGAAGTAATTGCGCTCGCCATCAAGAAGAGCGTCGGGAAAGAAGCCGAGTGAACCGCTGTCCAGGTAGTACTGGGCAGAGGAAATCTCCTTATTTAAAACCAAGAGGTCATAGAGCTGTTTTTCATATTGAAGCCTTCGGTCCTTGCTGAGCTGATTGTTGGTAATAGCCGTAAAAATCAGGGCAAGCGAGGCGAACAGACTGCCCACCATTGCGAAACTATCGCCGAGAACACCGAAATTCCCGAAATAGTCGGGGTTGACTGTAGAGATGGTATTGAGCTTGATCAGCATGTAGACCAGCCAGGCCACCCACAGAAAGACAAGCCCCCAGACCAGAATGGGCAGTTTCTCGGGAGGCCATCTCACCCCACATCTCCCGGCAGGGCAATCCTTCCCATCACCGCCGTTGCGGCGGCCACCGCCGGACTGGCCAGATAAATCTGCGCGTCCTTATCGCCCATCCGCCCGATGAAGTTGCGGTTGCTGGTGGACACGCACACTTCTCCTGGCGCGAGGACGCCCTGGTGGCGGCCCATGCACGGCCCGCAGCCCGGCGTGCCCAGCACCGCCCCGGCGCGTTGCAGGGTCAGCAGCGTGCCGTCCTCCATCGCCGCCTCCATGACCTGCGAACTGGCGGGAATCACCAGCAGGCGAGTGCCGGGACTGACCTTGTGGCCCTTCAGGACCTCTGCGGCGGCGTGCAAATCCTCCAGCCGCCCGTTGGTGCAGGTGCCGATAAAGACCTGATCGACTTTCAGGCCGCGCAGCTCGGAAACGTCATGCACATTGTCCACCTCGCTCGGCGCGCTCATGCGGGGGTTGAGGACGCCCAGATCAAGCTCGATCTGCTGGACGTAGACGGCGCCGTCGTCGGGGTACACCCAGTCCGGCACGTCGTACATCGTCAGGATTTCGCCACCGGGCACGACGAGGCCCACCTTTGCGCCTGCCTCCACGCACAGGTTCGCCAGGGTCATACGCTCGCCGCGCGTGAACCGGTCCCCGGCGTGAATCTCGATGCTCTGGTAGGTGGCGCCGTCCGCGCCCAGCGTACGGATCATCTCCAGGGCCACGTCCTTGGCGCTCACGCCGGGGCGCAACTCGCCCGTGAACGTGACCTTCACGCTCTCCGGCACACGCAGCCACGTCTTGCCGCTGGCCGCGGCCAGGGCGATGTCGGTGGCGCCCATGCCGGTGCCGAAGGCGGCCACCGCGCCGTAGGTGGTGGAGTGGCTGTCGCTGCCCAGCACGATCCAGCCGGGCCTCGCCAGCCCCTCTTCCATCAGCACCTGATGGCAGATGCCGCGCCCGACGTCGAACAGGGCCACTCCCGTCTGGGCAGCGTACTCGCGGGCCTCCTTCTGTGCCTGGGCCACGCTGACGGTGCTGGCCGGGGCCACATGGTCCACCACGATAGACACGCGTTCCGGGTATCTGGGCACGGCGGCGAGGTCCTTTTGCATGCGCTCGATAAAGCTCTGGGCAATCGAGTCCACCACCATCACCTGATCGACTTCCACCACGGCAAGGTCTCCGGCGTATACGACCCGGTCGCCGCGCCGCGACAGGATCTTCTCGGCCATGGTCTGGGGCTTGAGGACGAACGTCATGGCCCCATTGTGCCGCCTGCCGGACGGGCGCAGCGTGAGGTTGACTGGAAAGAGCCCCCCAGAACTTTCAAATGCCAGCTTCCGGCCCCTCCCGGCACTGCGGCCAGCCGATGGTGTGGGGCCGCCTGCCGCCCCTGGCCCCGACATGCCACAATCGGCGGGTGAGCGTTGTCATTCTGGATTTCGGCAGTCAATTTACCCGCCTGATCGCCCGGCGGTTTCGTGAACTCGGGGCCTACAGCGTGATCCTGCCCGGCACGGCCACGCTGGAACGCATTCAGCAGGAAAACCCGCAGGGCATCGTGCTGTCGGGCGGCCCCAGCAGCGTGTACGACGCCCAGGCGCCCAAGCCGGCCCCCGGCGTGATGGACCTGAACGTGCCGATTCTGGGCGTGTGCTACGGCATGCAGTACCTCGCCCAGGAGGCCGGCGGCGACGTGAAACGGGCCGGCAAACGCGAGTACGGCAAGGCGGACCTGACCCGCTACGGCGGCCAGCTGTTTGAGGGCATCAGCGGCGAGTTTGTGGCGTGGATGAGCCACAGCGACAGCGTGACCCAGTTGCCCCAGGGCTACGAGGTGATCGCGGAAACGGCCGACACCCCCGTCGCCGCCATCGAGAACACGGAGACCCGGCGCTACGGCCTGCAGTTTCACCCGGAAGTGGTTCACACCCCCAAGGGTGGGCAGATTCTGGGCAATTTCCTGAACATCTGCGGCGTGGCGCGTGACTGGACCGCCGAACACATCATCGACGAGCTGATTTCTGACGTGCAAAAGCAGGTGGGCGAGGGCCGCGTGCTGCTGGCGATCAGCGGCGGGGTGGACAGCTCCACGCTGGGGCTGCTGCTGGCCCGCGCGGTGGGGGACCGGCTGACCGCCGTCTTTATCGACCATGGCCTGCTGCGCCTGGGCGAACGCGAACAGGTGGAGGCCGCCCTGATTCCGCTGGGCGTGCATCTGGTCACGGTGGACGCCCGCGCCGAGTTCATGGGCGCCCTGGAGGGTGTCTCGGACCCCGAGCAGAAGCGCAAGATCATCGGGCGCGAGTTCATCCGGGCCTTCGAGCGCGAGGCGGCCCTTCAGGCGCAGGAACACGGTGGCTTCGACTTCCTGGCGCAGGGCACGCTGTACCCGGACGTAATCGAGTCGGCCGGCGGCCTGCAGTCCGACAAATCCGGCGCGGCCAACATCAAGAGCCACCACAATGTCGGCGGGCTGCCCGAGGACCTGAACTTCAAGCTGGTGGAACCGTTCCGGACGCTGTTCAAGGACGAGGTGCGGGAGATCGCCAAGTTGCTGGGCCTGCCGGAACACATCCGCATGCGCCACCCCTTTCCGGGGCCGGGGCTGGCAATCCGCTGCCTGGGCGCGATCAGTGAGGAGAAGTTGGACATCCTGCGCCGGGTCGACGACATCTTCATCTCCGGTCTGCGCGAGTTCGGGCTGTACGACGGCTGTTCGCAGGCCCTGGCGATCCTGACCCCCATTCAGAGCGTGGGGGTGATGGGCGACGAGCGCACCTACAGCTACACGGCAGCGCTGCGGGCCGTGACCACCGACGACTACATGACGGCCGAGTGGGCGCGGCTGCCCTGGGACTTCCTGGCCACCATGAGCAACCGCATCGTCAATCAGGTGCATGAGATCAACCGCGTGGTGTACGACATCACCGGCAAGCCGCCCGCCACCATCGAGTGGGAATAATCCACCTAGCGGCGGCGACGGAGCGTGCTGACCAGACACAGCCAAAAGAGAGGGGGCCAATGCTTAGGCCCCCTCTCTTTTGGCTGCACGCCTGCCGCTAATTCACCAGTTTGGTCTTGTTGGTCACGAAATCCATCAGCACGTACTGGCCGATGTTCTGCGGCGTGGTGAAGTATGCCTTGCCGCGCGTCATCTCGGAGACGCGGCGCACGAAGCCCACCAGTTCGGGATCGCGGGCCAGCATGAAGGTGTTGACCTGAATACCGCTGCGGCGGCAGTTGGCGACTTCTCGCAGGGTGGCCCCCAGCACGTAGGGATCAAGGCCGTAAGCATTCTTGTAGATGCGCCCGTCCGGCAACGTGAGAGCCGAGGGCTTGCCATCAGTGATCATCACGATCTGCTTCATGTCCTTGTTCTCTCGCTTCAGCAGTTGCTGGGCCAGCCGAAGTCCGCCCGCCGTGTTGGTGTGGTACGGCCCGATCTGCGCCTGCGCCAGTTTGCTTACGGGGACTTCCTCGGCGCTGTCGTGGAACAGCACGAACTTCACGGTGTCGCTGGGGTACTGCGTGCGGATCAGGTGGGCCAGCGCCAGCGCCACCTGCTTGGCGGGGGTGAAGCGGTCCTCGCCGTACAGGATCATGGAATGCGAGCAGTCCAGCAGCACAATCGTGGCCGCCGAGGAGTTGTATTCGGCCTGACGGATCACCAGATCCGACTCCTCCATGTTCTCCATGCCCTTGCTCAGCACGTTGCCCAGGGTGGCGGTGGTGTCCAGGTTCAGGGTGTCGCCGAACTCGTAGTTCTTGAGTTCGCCGGACATCTCGACGCCGCTGGCGTACTCGCGGGTGTCGTGCGCGCCCGCGCTGCTGCGGCCCAGCCCGCCCATCAGGTCACGCAGCGACTTGTAGCCCAGGAAGTCGATGCTCTTGTCGGTCAGCTGGAAGGTGGCCTCGCCCCCCTGGCCCGCGCCGCCCTGGCCTTCCTGGTCCTCAAATTCCTTGCGGATAAAGCCGTCCTGCTGGAGCTTGTCCATCAGGGTCTTGATCTGCTGGCCCAGCGCGGTGTCGTGGATGTCCGCCGACTGCATGGCTTCCATGAGCTGCTCTTCGGGAATCATGTTGCGCTCGGCCAGTGCTTCCAGAATGGCGTCGAACAGATCGTCCATGCTGGGGCGCGCGTTGGGGTCGGGGTCGTAGGGATCGTTCATGCCCTGTCCCAGCAGGGCTTCCTGGATCATCTGCATCAGCTCGCTGGAATCGAGTTGATCCAGTTCGCCCTCAAACTTGCTGTACCGCGTGATGCGCGCCATGTCGTGACCTCCGTATGGACACAGCATGGCGCGTGTGCGGGGCAGCGTTTGTAAGCGCCGTTTGTAAGGCGGGGCGCAGTGCTGGGCGGGTCGGCGGCCCAGCCCACCGGCTTAGCGCATCGCCGCCGTTACGCTCTGGTTGATGGTCATGGTGAGCGCCACCTGCACGCCGTTCATCACCACTGTCATGTTCATGGTCTGTTGGGTTTTCTGGGTCGGGGGGCCGGGAAGACCGTCCTTGCGGTAGGTCTGGGTGCCGCTGGCCCCACCGCCCGCCAGCTCAATATTCATGGCGGGCAGGGCGCCGCTGCCGCCCAGCTTGACCTGCCAGCGGTCGTATTTGCTGCTCTGGGTGAAGGTATGCAGGCCCTGGGCATTCGGGCCGCCGTAGGTGGTGATGGTGGTGACCCTCAGCGGGGTGGACTGAATCTGGCCAAACAACTGCGGCAGATCGGCCTGCGAAGCGAAAGCGCCCAGCAGACCTGACAGCAGGCCGGTGACGTCCAATGTGGCCGTCTGCGGGCGTGGCTGCCCCTGCACCAGTGGCCGCCCGTACACCCCCGCGAGGCTGGCATTGCTCTGGCTGGCGAGTTCCTGCAACTTCTGGCCGTCCAGACCCGCGAAGGCGGCGTTCAGGGCCGCATTGTCGCTCTCGAACTTCAGGCCGCTCACCGCGCCGTCCCGCGCCACCGTCTGGGTAATCCTGAAGGTCATGGGCGGCTGGCCCGGCACGCTCTGCACCACGCTGGACACCAGGGTCACGTTGCCGCCCGCGTCCTGCCCGGTCACCCGGTAGAACAGCTTTTCCTTCACGGTAACGTTCCCAGCCCCCGCCGTGCCCGCCGACAGATTGCGTTTGATGTCGGCCAATTCTTCCGCCGAGGTGTCCGAGCCGGGCAGCGCCGTGACCTGCACGTTGGACACCGCCGTGCGGCTGGTGGTGGTCTGATATTCCACCTGCGTCCCCACCGGGGCGCTGAGGCTCAGCACCGGGGCCGAGGCGGCCGGGGTGGCTCTCTGGGCAGAGGCGAGGGGCAACAGCATCACGGCAGACAGAAGCAGCGCTTTCATGCGCCCAGGGCACGGGCTGCGCCGCCACAAATGACCGTATTTGCCTTCCCGCAGCCTCCCCGCCGCGCGTGCGGCACAATAGAGCGCATGACAGATTCACGTTTACCCCGCGCCGAGATCCGCCCCGATGCCCGGCTGGTCGGCCTGCATGCCGAACGCGGCGATCCCCACGCCCGCCTTTCTGGCGCCCTGGCGGCGCTAGAGGGGGCCGGGTGGGGCCTGCTGCTGCCCGGCGAGGCGGCGCTGGCCCGGCAACTGGCCGCCGTGCTGGGCCAGGGCACGGTGCGAGTGGATTCGCGCCTGCGACTCAACCGTGACCTGTTGGCGGTGGCCGGTCTGGCCGCTGCGCCGCTGGACGGTGACTGGCGCGGCGCACGCGGCGTGTGGCTGCTGGAGCCGGAAGCCGGGGACATCGAACGCGCCCGCCGGGCCGGGGTGCCGATCATTGCCGACGCCACCCTGGCCCCTGGCGGCGGCTGGCTGGGTGTCGGCGCGGACCTGATCGTGTACCGCGACGGAACCACCCTGACCGGCCACGGCGACGTGTCGCTGGCGGTGCTGTTCGGCGCGGGCGCGGCCCCGGATCCCGTGACCGATCCCCCCAGCGAGCTGAGCGTGGCGCTGGCCCTGCGTGACGTGGCCACCCTGCCGCTGCGGCTGGCCCGCGCGGCGCGCACGGTGTCCACACTGGCCGAGCGGCTGGGCGGCGCGGCTCAGGGCGCTGGCCCCACTGCGCTGTTACTCGCCCCCGACGCCGCCCCCGACACCGCCCAGCCGCCCGGAGGCGTGCGGGCCGCCGCCCGCAGCGTGCCGGCCGGCGTGATCCTGACCCCCGGTCTGGAAGACGCCGAGGCGGCGCTGGGCCTGCTGCACGGCGCGTCAGCACAGGATGGGCGCGAGGACAAGCCGCAGGCCAGTCCGCCCTCGGCCAACCGTGAGCGTGAGCCGGAGCGCGAGGACGGCGACCCACGCCAGGGCCGCAACGAGAACCGCCGGGACCGTGAGGGACGGCGCGATTTCAGACCGCGTCAGGAAGGCCGCCGCGAGGAGCGCCAGGGCGAGTCGCGGCAGGAGTTCCGCCAGGGAGACCGTCCCGAACGGGGCGAGCGCCCCAGCACACCCAACCAGAGCGAGTCCGGCCGGGGTGAATTCAATCCGTCTCACCAGCCCAATCCATCCCAGACCAGTCAGGCCCAGTCAACCCAGTCCCGGCCCAGTCAGCCGCAACCCAGTCAGGCGCAGGCCAGCGCCCCGGAACGCTTCACCTTCGAGGCGCCTTCGGGCGCGTCCCAGGCGGCTCCGGACCCCGCCCCCGCCCAGACCGAGGAAAGCTGGGAGCCGGAAATCGTCTACAGCGATCTGAACCACCCGCCGGTGCGTCTGCCCACACCGGTCAGCTCCGGTCCGGACTTCACGCCGCTGGAGGCCGGGGTGCCGGACGTGCGCCGCCAGCCGGAGCGCACGCCCGCGCCCGAGGACCACGACGCGCCGGACCACGTCTCTGGTGGCACTGACCGTTCCGCACAGGCCAGCGCCGCCCCTGAGACGAGCACACAAGCGCCACAGGAGCAGCCCTCCCGGCGCGGCAGTGGGCGCCCGCAGCGCCCGCCCCGGCGGGAGCCACAGGACGCGCCGGACGCCACACCCGTGATCCTGCCCCCCGATCTGCCTGCCGCCAAGGAAGACCCGGCTGCCAACCTGAGCGACGAACAGGCCGCCGTCTACGCCCGCCTGCGCGAGTGGCGCAATGCCGAGGCCAAGCGTCAGGAAATCAGCCGCTTCATCATTGCCAGCAACGCCACCCTGGCCGAGATCGCCCGCCGCGTGCCCTACACCGACGCCGATCTGCAGGCCGTCAAGGGCATGGGGCCGGAGCGCATGAAGAAGTACGGCGACAAGATTCTGGAAGTGGTGCGCGGCTAGCCCGAAGCGCCCCCCAACCAGCCCTCTTCCGTGTGGAGAGGGCTTTTTTGGCACCCAGGCCACCAGCCTCAGTCTGCCCGCACGAAAGACAGCTGCGTGGCGACCAGCCGGGAGCCGTGCTTGTCGAACACGCGGCGCATCACTGCATTCTCTGCCTCCGTGCCTCCCACATGGGTGGCGAACTGCCGCGCCGCCAGCGCCAGCAGATGCGCGTGCAGGCGCGTGCCCAGGCCCTGGCCGCGCGCTTCTGGCAACACGCCGATCATGTTGATGCTGGCGGTGTCCGGGCGTCCGCCAGGGCCGACGGCGCCCAACGCAGCGGTGACGCCATCCGCAGCGGGCAGGGCGATCAGCGTCCAGCCTTCGGACAGTTCCAGGTGCGGCTGACCGAGCTGGTGCAGCAGGACGCGGATATCGGGCTGATCCGCCTCCACGGCCTGCGCCTGCGGGTCCAGCGGGTACGTCCGGGCACGCAGGCTGGTCTCGTACATGACGTGCCGGCTGTCCAGCACCCACCCGGCGGCCTCGAAGGGCGCAGCGTGGAGAGGAGCTAGATTGTCGTCGAGAAGCACCCGCTGTTCGGAGCCGGCCACCTCTAGAAGCGCGCGGGCCAGCAGCATGACGGCCTCCTGCGGAACGTCGAACCGAAGATGCGGAAAGACTGGAATCTGGGGCACGGCAGTGATCAGCGCGTGACCCTCCACGCCCCGCTCCGAACGCAGGATCAGCGCGTTCTCTAGGCTGAGCTGCCCCCCGGCCAGGCGTTCGCGCATGACGGTCAGGCGTCGGGCCGCGTCCTCCCGGTCAACGATCAGGGCGACGAGATCCGGCAGGGTTTTGGCGGTGGCGGGCTGGACAGTGAAGGTATTCAAGGGTGACCTCTGAAAAGAGCCACTGGGCAAGGCGCGTCCAGTGGCTCAGAAGATGTTGACTTTGAGATTCAGCGTCTGCGCCAGCTCAGCAGCGCAATGATCAGCGTGAAGGCAACCATGCTCAGCACCGGAATGGTGAGAATGGGATTCACCACCGACAGGGCGCCCGCGCCCCAGATCGGCCAGGGCGTGTTGCACGGCACCACCGTCGGGTCCACCAGAGCGCTGCACGCCTTGAGGGTGGGGATCACGTTCCAGTCTTCCAGGTTCTGAATCAGCGCCACCACCCAGCCCACCGCGGCCAGCGGCAGCACGTAGCGCCGGACCCCGAGATCACTGTTCAGCGCCGCAATGCCCAGGATGACCGCCAGCGGGTACATGGCGATGCGCTGGTACCAGCACAGCACGCAGGGGCGAAATCCCCTGACCTCGCTGAAATACAGGCTGCCCAGCGTGGCGGCCAGGGCCACCAGCCACGCCAGATACAGGCGGTTGTCGCGGGTCAGCAGTCCGCCGCCCTGCCCGCGCAGGGGCTGCGGCGGGCGGTCCTGTGCGGCCGGCGCAGCGTCACCCACCCCGGACGGCCTGCTCATTGCAGTGCGGCGTCAATGGCGCGGCTCACGTCGGCGGCCAGCGAGCTGCCCTGGCCGGCGTCATTGACCACCTGTTTGCCGTTGACGAACACGGTGGGTGTCGAATTCACGCCCGCGTCCGACGCCTGCTTTTCCATGGCGTCCACCCGGTCAGCGGTGGCGTCGGTGTCCAGGCAGGTGACGAACGCGGCCTGGTCGATCCCCTCGACGTTGGTTGCCAGCTCCTTCAGGCGCGTCTTGCTGGCCCAGACCGTGGATTCGTCGCCCTGGGCGCGGAAGAGAATGCTCTTGAACGAGCCGAAGGCGTCGTTGCCCCCCTGGTCATAGACGCACAGCGCGGCCTGACCCGCGAGCTTGCTGTCGTCGGTGGGCAGACGGGCCGCCTCGGCCAGGAAGGGCCACACCAGGGTGTACAGCTTGATCTTGCCGGTCTCCACGTACTTGCTCGCCAGCTCCGGCTCGACGCTGGCCTCGAACTGCCGGCACGCCGGGCACTTGAAGTCCTCGACGACCAGCACGTTAACGGGTGCATCGGCCTGCCCCGCGTAGGGCACGCCGTCCAGCTTGAAGTCGGCGCTGAGGCCCGCTCCGGCGGCAGGCTTGTCACGCACGGCGAAGAGGGCCAGCGCGATCAGCACGGCGGCGATCAGCGTGCCGATCACCAGGAGGGTCCGGTTGGGGTTGTTGCCCTGAAGTCTGGTCATATCACTCCAGAGTTTAGCGCCCAGACATGAGGCAGAGCCGGGCGCATGTCCGGAGGCGAACGGCGGCAGGCCTTACTACAGATCCTGTCCGTTTCATCAACAAACCGGGAGGGCGCCGGTTTGCCAGCTCCACGCCCGGAATCCGTGCTGCTTTTTCCCACTTCGCTGGGATGTCCATCGTTTTCGCAAACGATTCAATCTGAGTCCGTTTCAGGCCGCCACGCCCGCAGGCCCGGTCTGCTGCCCACGCCGCCGCAACCACAACCCGACCAGCTGGCGCACCAGGCTGAAACCCAGCGCGGCGACCATGGCGATCAGCGCCGAGCGCAGAAACGTGGCGTCAGACGGCAGCTTCAGCTCCGGGTCGAACTTGGGGCCAAAGCGGGCCACCGCCAGCAGCGTGCCGGCAAACAGCAGCCCCGCAAACGGCAGCACCAGCACCCCCCCCGAGTGCTTGACCATCAGCAGCGCCATCAGTGCGCCGCCCACCAGCGGCAGGACCACCAGCCACTGCGCGGGCGGCAGCGACGGGCTGAGGTACCCCAGTCCGCCCAGCAGCAGCCCCAGGTAGCCGAACCACCCGCCGAACTCGTCGGCCAGGATCACCAGGAACACCCACAGCAGCAGGCTGTTCTGCCACTCGCCGGGGGTCCACATGGCGTAGGCCAGCGCCCCCAGCACCGCCCAGCCGCCCAGCAGGCGCAGAAAGGTCAGGAAGCGGGTGCGGTGGGGGGCTTCCTCCTCGGCCCGGCTGGGCAGGGGGGGCAGCGGCGGTGCCGGGCGGGTCGGTGAGGGGCGGCCCAGTTCCGGCCCACGTTGCTCCTGCGCGCCGGTGGTCTTGGACAGGTTAACCGCCGCGCCCACGTCAGGCCGCGCCACCTCGGTCCGCTCCACCGCCGCCGAGGAGGTGACGTCCGCCGCCGCCTGTTCCCCTGCTCGCTGGAGGGCTTCGGGGTGCAGATCAGACTGCTCGGGCGTGGGCGGTTTGGTCATGCTGCTCCCTTCTTAGCACGCGGCTTGCGTGCGGGGGCTGAGAGCACCAGTTCACGCTCCTCCTTTGCTGCCGCTGCAGGCACGATGCCCGGCACCCGGCTCAGGTACTCGCCGGTGTAGCTCGTGGGGTGCGCGGCCAGCTGTTCCGGCGTTCCGGTGGCAACAATCGTGCCGCCTCGCACCCCGCCTTCCGGCCCCAGGTCGATGATGTGATCGGCCCGCTTCATCACGTCCAGGTTGTGCTCGATGATGACCAGCGAGTTGCCGCCCTCCACCAGACGGTCCAGCACCTCCATCAGCTTGCGGACGTCCTCGAAGTGCAGGCCCGTGGTGGGTTCGTCCAGAATGTAGATGGTCTTGCCGGTGGCCCGCTTGGACAGCTCGGAGGCCAGCTTGATGCGCTGGGCCTCACCGCCCGAGAGCGTGGTGCTGGGCTGCCCGATGCGCATGTAGCCCAGGCCCACGTCGAGCAGCAGCTGCATCTTGCGCTCAATGTTGGGAATCGCCTCGAAGAAGGTGTGGGCGTCCTCCACGGTCATGTCCAGCACGTCGCTGATGGTCTTGTGGTTGTACTTGACCTCCAGCGTCTCACGGTTGTACCTCGCCCCCTTGCAGACCTCGCACGGCACGTAGATGTCGGGCAGGAAGTTCATCTCGATCTTCATCACGCCGTCGCCCTTGCAGTGCTCGCAGCGCCCGCCCTTGACGTTGAAGGAAAACCGTCCGGCCAGATACCCGCGGCGACGCGCCTCGTTGGTGCGGGTGAACAGGTCACGGATCTCGGTGAAGACGCCCGTGTAGGTGGCCGGGTTGCTGCGCGGGGTGCGGCCAATCGGCGACTGGTCAATCTCGATGACCTTGTCCAGCTGGTCCATGCCCTCAATGCGGTCGTATTTGCCGGGCGTGGTCTTCGCGCCGTTCAGCTCGCGGGCCAGCGTGGCGTGCAGGATGTCGTGAATCAGGGTGCTCTTGCCGCTGCCCGAGGGGCCGGTCACCACGGTCATGGTCCCCAGTGGAATCTCGGCGTCCACATTCTGAAGGTTGTGTTCGCGGGCGCCGAAAATCCTGAGCTTCCGACCATTGCCGCGCCGCCGGATTGCGGGCACCTCGATCTTTAGCTCGCCGCGCAGATACTTGCCGGTCAGGCTGTTGGGATTGGCCTTGACTTCCTGCGGGGTGCCCACCGCCACCACCTCGCCGCCGTGAACGCCCGCGCCGGGTCCCATGTCCACCAGATAGTCGGCCTCCAGCATGGTGTCCTCGTCGTGCTCCACCACCAGCAGCGTGTTGCCCAGATCGCGCAGGTTCTTGAGGGTGCCGATCAACCGTCCGTTGTCCTTGGGGTGCAGCCCGATGCTGGGTTCGTCCAGCACGTACAGCACGCCGGTCAGACCCGAGCCCACCTGTGTGGCGAGACGGATGCGCTGCGCCTCGCCGCCCGACAGCGTGTTGGCGGTGCGGTCCAGCGACAGGTAATCCAGGCCCACGTCCACCATGAACTTGAGGCGGGTGCGGATGGCCTTCAGCACCGGCACCGACACCGCCGCGCCGAAGGCGTTCTGGACGTACTCGTAGTGGCGGGGCGCATGGGCGCGGGCCGTGCCACCCAGGTGGCCCTTCAGGAACGGGGCAATCGCGTCGTGGTCCAGCGTGCCGTCCTGCAACCCACCGAAGAACGCGTCCGCCTCCAGCACGCTCATGCCGCCCACCTGCGCGATGTTCAGGCCGCCCACACGCACCGCCAGAATCTCGGGCTTGTAGCGGGTGCCGCCGCAGGTGGGACAGGGCCGCATCTCCATCAGTTCCTCAAGCTTCTCGCGCATGAATTCTGATTCGGTGTCGGAATAACGGCGCTCCAGGTTGACAATCACGCCCTCGAACTCGGTCATGAAGCGCATGGTTTCCTTGCCGCCCCGGCGGTACACCACCTCGAACGGCTGACCGGGGCCGTGCAGAACGGCCTTCTGCGCGGCGGCGGGCAGCTCGCGCCACGGGGCCTTGAGGCTGAACTCCAGATGCTCGGCCAGCGCCTGCAACTTGTCCCAGTAGTACACGCCGCCGCCGGTGCCCTTCTTGCTCCAGGGCAGAATCGCGCCCTCTGCGATGCTCAGCTTGTCGTCAATCACCAGATCCGGCGAGAACTCGTTCTTGGTGCCCAGGCCCGCGCAGTCGCCGCAGGCCCCATACGGAGAGTTGAAGGAGAAGGAGCGCGGCTCCAGCTCTTCCAGCACGCTGCCGTGTTCAGGGCAGGCGAACTTCTCGGAATACAGTTCCTCGTGCGCCTCGCCGCCCTCGCCCCCGTCGGGCAGCAGCACGCGCAGCAGGCTCTCGCCGCGGCGCAGGCCCAGTTCCACGCTCTCGGCAATGCGGCTGCGGTCCGTCTCGCGCAGGGTTACGCGGTCAATCACCACGTCCACGTCGTGCTTCTCAAACTTCTCCAGCTTCAGTTTCTCGGCCTCGTCCAGCTCGTACAGCGTGCCGTCCACCCGCACGCGGGCAAACCCCTCGCGGCGCAGGTCACCGAACAGCTTGCGGTACTCGCCCTTGCGCCCACGCACCACAGGGGCCAACAGGATGGCCCGCTTGTCGGGAAATTCGGACAGCAGGCGGTCGGTGATCTCGCTGGGGCTCTGCTTCTCGATCTTGCGCCCGCAGACCGGGCAGTATGGCGTGCCGACGCGGGCGTACAGCAGCCGCAGATAATCGTGAATCTCGGTGACCGTGCCCACCGTGCTGCGCGGGTTGTGGCTGGTGGTGCGCTGGTCAATGGAGATGGCCGGCGACAGGCCGGTGATGCTCTCCACGTCCGGCTTTTCCATCAGGCCCAGGAACTGCCGCGCATAGGCCGACAGGCTTTCCACGTAACGGCGCTGGCCCTCGGCATAGATGGTGTCGAAGGCCAGCGTGCTTTTGCCGCTGCCCGACACCCCGGTGATCACGATGAACTGATCACGCGGCAGCTCCACGGTAATGTCTTTGAGGTTGTGTTCTTTCGCGCCGCGTACCACCAGGTTGTTCTGCAAGAGGATCGCTCCCTTCTTCGTCGGAAAACGCGGCCAGCACGCAACATTGCGCCGCTCGTGATTCTGTCTGATGCGTAAGAGATGCCAGCCTCTCCGCTCTGAAACGGGATATTCTATCAGGTCAGGACGGGTTGGGACCAGGGCGGGAAAGACTCTCTCAAGGGCCATGAGGGCAGGCGGGTGGCCCACCCTGGCGGCGCCCCCTTCATGTCACCCTCTCCCCAGCTTCCCCACACCCTGATAAGCTGCTCTGTGATGTTGCGGCCCTTTTCGCCGCGTCCATTCCCGCAGTGCGGGCATGAGGGCGCTGCTGATTGCAGAAAAAGGGGCCGTGGATTTGCGGGCAGACGGGTGAAACCTGTGTTCTGAACACCGTGCAAAGGAGTTGGGTTGTGGCGTTTCGTGATGTACTGAATATTGAGGTTAATGCGGGCAATGGTGGCGACGGCAGCATGAGTTTTCACCGGGCCAAATACATGGAGAAGGGCGGCCCGGACGGCGGGCACGGCGGGCGCGGGGGCAGCATCATCCTGCGGGCCATCGAGGGCGTGGAGTCGCTGGAGCGGCTGGTGGGCCGCCGCAAGTTCAAGGCCCCCAACGGCGCGTACGGCGAGGGCCGTCTGCGTCAGGGCAGCGACGGCGAGGACGTGTTTATCGACGTGCCGGTGGGCACCACCGCCTTCGACGAGGACACCGGCAAGGTCATCGCCGATCTGGTGCGCGTGGGGCAGGAGAAGGTCGTGGCGCGCGGAGGCTATGGCGGGCGTGGCAACAGCACCTTCGCCAGCAGCACCCGGCAGGCCCCCCGTTTTGCGGAATTGGGCACACCGGGGCAAAAGCGCCGGATGCGACTGGAACTGCGTCTGATCGCGGACGTGGGACTGGTGGGCTATCCCAACGCGGGCAAGAGCAGCCTGCTGGCCGCGCTCTCGCGGGCCAATCCGGCGATTGCCGAGTACCCGTTTACCACCCTCTCCCCCATTTTGGGCGTGGTGGAGCGCCAGGATGAACACGGCAACCCGGTGGAGGAGCGCTTCACGATGGCCGACATCCCCGGCATCATCGAGGGGGCCAGCGAGGGCAAGGGGCTGGGGCTGGAATTCCTGCGCCACATCAGCCGCACGCGCGTGCTGGTGTATGTGCTGGACGTGACCCGTGACCCGGTAGAGGAGTTGCGCCAGCTTCAGGCCGAACTGCGCGCCTACGATCCCACCCTGCTGGACAACGTCGCCCTGATCGCCCTGAACAAGGTGGAACTGGTCGACGGGGACCTGAGCATGATGGTAGAGGACGAACTGGCCGAGTTCGGGCTGCCGGTGCTGCGCGTCAGCGCCAAGGAGGGCGTGGGCCTGAACATGCTGCGCGAGACGCTGTTCCAGATGCTGCCTGACCGCGAGCTGTGGGCGCAGCAGAACGCCCTGGAAATCGAGCCCGAGGAAGTGCAGGCCGAGGGATTGACGGTCGTCTTCCGCGAGGACCCGCCCGCCAGGGGCGTGGGCATCGTGACCACCGGCGAGAACGAGCGCGTGTGGGAGGTTCACGGTGGAGGCTTCGAGGACCGTATCTCGCGCTTCTCGCGCTATATGGAAGACGCCGCCGAGTACCTGGGAGGAGTCTTCAAACGCCAGGGGCTGAACGCCGCCCTGAAACGCGCCGGAGCACGCGAGGGCGACACCGTGGAAATCGGCAGCTTCCGCTTCGAGTATTTCGACGATCAGGCCGACAAGAGCTAGGAAGGCCAGGAGGGGTGCTGGGGTTGGGGCTGGAGCCGATAACGCGCTCCAGCCCCCTCTCCTTGTCGGCAACCGGCGGGGGCCATTCCCCGTTCACCGCTGGACCGGCTACAGCCCGCAGCAATGAAAGACCGTCTGGACAGTTTTCTGTGTGATTGCCCGCGGCATACTGAAGGCACGATGCAAGGAGCCGTTCTCCAGGCGTGCTGCGCCGTCCCCGGACCCACCACGGACGGACCGCCGCGCTGCGCCGCACCGTGGGTACAGGTCCGGGCATGACACGAGGAGCCGGGCGCCTGGGCCGCCCCGAGGAACCGGGCGAACGCTGGGGCGAACTGGTCGAACTGTACGAATACCGGGTGCGCGACGCGCTTCAGGGACAGGTGCCGCGCGGCGGTCTGCACTCTCTGGCCGATCTGCGCGAGGAACTGCTGGGCGCCTCGCTGGAACCGGCCCTGTACCGGCGGCTGCTGGAAGCGGACCGGCAGTACCGATCCCACCGCAAGGCGCTCAGTGAACCGCAGGCCACCCCCCCTGCCCCGGCTGCGCCGCCCGCCGTGTGGGACGCGCCGCCGGGACGCGAATCTGCCGAGGCGCAGGCGTGGCAGGACCTGCATCTGCTGGCCTGGGGCGACGCGGCACGCGCCACCCTGAAGGGCCTGATGGCAGGCTGGCAGCGTGAACCCAGCCTGCTGGCCCTGCGGGTGCTGTACACCGCCCTGGAAAACGCCGAGCGGTCCGTGCAGGCCGGGCGGTCCGGACAGATGCCCTTTGCCGTGCCCACCCTGCACGATCCGCTGACCGAACTGGACCACCCACAGGTGCTTCAGGTGCTGACGGACGCCGCCGTCGACCTGCTGGTACAGCCCGGCGGACCAGCGCGGCTGCAGACCGCGCTGTCGCAGGTTCAGGAGGTTCCGTTTCCCAGGCACCCCGACGAGGACGTGCTGGAAGCCCGGGTGGCGGCCGTCGAGCGAGAGCCGATGGCCCCACGCGCCAAAGAAACGCTGATACAGGCCCTGCGGACCCACCACGCCACCCCGCAACGTGATCCTCGCGAGCGTCCAGCCATCCGCGAGGCGGCGCGCGAACTGGCCCACGCCCTGGAACCGCTGCTGAGCGGCCAACCCCAGACCCACCTGGGCAACCCTCCCCGGCACAGCGTGCTACACGCGGCCCAGCCGGTTACGGCCCTGCGCGCTCCCGACGACGGGGCCGATGAACTGGTTATTTATCTGGCAGGCACCCAGGCGCGGGCCACGCGCTGGCGGGGAACCGATTTTCAGTGGCAGGCCATCGGCCCGCACTGGCAACTGCTGGCGGAAGATCAGGTGGCCCTGCTGCAACCAGGGGCCAGCGCTGCCGAGCGTCACGTCACCCTGAACCTGCCCCACATCCGCTTTGACGCCTTCGTGAGCGGCGCGTACCTGCTGCTGCGGGTCCAGACCAGTCCGCAGGAAGAACTGGGCCGCCTGCTGTCGCTGGGCCGGGCCGTTGCGCTGCTGCTGGACCCTGCCGAGGCCTACGCGGCGCTGCGGCTGGGTCGCGCCGCCGCGCAACGGCTGCGCGAGGGCTGGGTGGACGCTCCGGCGCTGGCCCCCCGCAGCGCCGCCAAGTACGCCCTGGCCTCCCCCACCGCCCTGCTGGGCTTTGCCCGCAAGGGAGCCGAGGCGCTGTGTGCCCATCTGTCACGCTGCAACACGCAGGAGATTCACGCCTCGGTGCGCGACTCGGCACGCTCCCTGGGCCTGTCTGGCCCCTGGGCGGACCGGCTGGCCGAAGCCCTGGACGCCGCAGTTCACCGCCTGGAAACCTGCCCCCCTCCGGTGGGACATGGCCGGCTGGAACTGCCACAGGACGGCTCGGCCGTGTGCGCCCACCTGCGCGACGATCCGCCGCTGACCCTGCACCTCGGCCCGCGCGTGATCACCCTGCGGCGCGACTTCCGCCGGGAGTGGGCGGCGATCATGCCCGGACACCCGCCGACGGTCCTGGAAGACCTGACCGTGACGCGCGTGCCCGGCTTCAGCGTGATTCTGACCCGCCACGGCAGCTGGCTGGCCGCCGCCGCCCAGCCAGCGCCGCAGCCCCAGGACACGCCCTGACGCGAACAGCATCCTGGCGGGCGTTCAGACCGCCCCAGGACTGCCTGAACTCAGCGGATAAACCACACGATCAGGCGGCTGGCGTACCCACCATCTTCCAGGGCGCGCGAGAACGCGTCCCAGGCGACGATCCGCTCACACATCTCCGGTGCGGCGTGGGGCAGCAGCCGCGCCAGATCACCCCGGGCCAGCCACGTTCTGCCCATGATGTCACCGTCCTCGAACAGCAGATCGGCGCTGACCAGGGTGCTGAGGTGCGGCGGATGCTCCCGGTCCGCCACCCCCGACACCGCCAGCAGTGCCAGCAGCTCGTCCGCGTTGGGGATCATGAAGCGGGCCTCGGCCTGCCATGCGCCAGAGTGGTCCGCGCCGGAGTGGTCAAATGACAGGTGAGGAGACCTGGGGTCTGCCGGGCCAACCGGGCCGCCCTCCACCACCGCCGCCCCGGTCGTCCCAGCCGGGCCACGTTCGCAGATGACAACGGCCAGCCCCAGCATAGGTTTAACCGGCAGCCCCGACGGCGCGCGCCCCTTCCGGGTTGGCATCGGCGCGGTTCAGCTCGGCCTGCACGTCCGGCCACTTGATGATCTCGAAGCGGCTGTTGCGGATGGCCGGGGTAAAGCCTGCGTCCACCGCGATCCGCACCAGTTCGCGCACTGTGGCCTGGTGGCGTCCGCCGCCGCCCGCCGCCGACACCACGTTCTCCTCCAGCATGGTGGAGCCCAGATCGTTGGCACCGTAATACAGCGCCGCCTGCGCCACCTTGAAGCCCTGCGCAGGCCACGACGCCTGGATGTTGGCGAAGTTGTCCAGTGCAATGCGGGCCACGGCCAGCTGCTGCAGGTACTCGTGGGCAGTGGCGCCCGGCGCCTTGCCGTGCAAGCGGGTGTGTTCGGTCTGCAACGTCCACATCGCGAAGCCGGAAAAGCCGTTACCGCCGTAGTCGCGCGTGGCCCGGTCCTGCTGCTCGCGGAGTTTCAGAAGGTGGCTGGTGCGCTGCGCGAAGGTCTCGCCGAAGCCGATGACCATCGTGGCAATCGTATACAGCCCCTTGCGCTGCGCCGCATCGATGATCCGGAACCAGTCCTCGCTGCGGATGCGGGCGGGGGCCGCCCGGGCCCGCACGTCGTCCTCCAGAATCTCGCCGCCCGCGCCGGGCAGGCCATCCAGCCCAGCCTCGATCAGGGTATCCAGCAGTGCGTCCAGGCCCAGGCCAAAGGTCTTTTCCATGAACAGCACTTCTTCCGGCGAGAAGGCGTCGATGCGAATGGTGGGGTGGTTGGCCTTGATGTGCCGCAGCAGCCCGGTGTAATAGTCCAGCCCCAGTTCGGGGTTCACGCCGCCCTGCATCAGGATGCGGGTGCCGCCCACCTCTTCAAGCTCAACGATCTTGGCGCTGATCTCCTGGTAGTCCAGCGTGTAACTGTCCTTCTGACGTCTGGTGCGGTAAAAGGCGCAGAAGTTGCAGCCCACGTTGCAGACGTTGGTGTAGTTGATGTTGCGGTCGATCAGGAAGGTCACGGTGTCCGGATCACGCCGTTCCAGGCGCAGCGCGTTGGCGACCCCGGCGACGTCCGGCAGGGGCAGGCGGTACAGCGCCTCGATCTCGGCGGCGTCCAGACGTTCGCCGCGCGCGGCCCTGTCCAGCACCTGGGGGGGTGAAATGGGGAGAGGGGCGGTCATGGCGTCACCGTATCACTCCTGGGAACGCCTTATTCCGGCCTGAGACACCGTCAAAACCCCGCCCTGTGTACCGGTCTGCCCCGCAGGAACGGCAATGAAGATCAGCCCAAGTGTTTCCCAAGAAAGCCCGGTCGTATCATACTTTTTGGAATGCTGGAGCCGTCAGGGACGCCGGAGACAGCAGTGGGCCGGGGCAGGTTTCAGACGCACACGCACAAGCAGACACAAACATAGAGGTGACCTTATGAAAATGGGAATGATCGGTCTGGGCAAGATGGGCGGCAACATGGTCCTGCGCCTGACGCGCGGCGGCCAGGACGTCGTCGGCTATGACCGCAGCGAGGAAAGCGTCGCGCTGATCGAGAAGGAGGGCGCCAAGGGCGCACGCAGCATGGACGAGCTGATCGGGGCGCTGGGTGAGCCCGGCAGCCGCGCCGTGTGGGTGATGGTGCCGTCGGGCAAGATCACGCAGTCGGTTATCGATGATCTGGCGGGTAGGCTGGCTCCCGGCGACATCGTGGTGGACGGCGGCAACAGCAACTTCAAGGACACCATGCGCCGCGCCGAGGAACTGGCCGCCAGGGGCATTCATATGGTGGACGTGGGCACCTCCGGCGGCGTGTGGGGCCTGTCCGAGGGCTACGCCATGATGGTGGGCGGCCCCGCGGGGGCGGTCGAGCGCCTGCGCCCGGTGCTGGAAGTGCTGGCCCCCGCACCGGACAAAGGCTGGGGCCGCATGGGCCCTTCGGGGTCCGGCCACTACGTCAAGATGGTCCACAACGGCATCGAGTACGGCATGATGCAGGCCTACGCCGAGGGCTTCGAGCTGATGCGCCACAAGGAGGAATTTGGCCTGGACATGGCCCAGATTGCCGAGTTGTGGCGCCACGGCAGCGTGATCCGCTCGTGGCTGCTGGACCTGACCGCCGAGGCCCTCAATAACTCGGCCGACTTCGATCAGCTCTCGGACTACGTGGCCGACAGCGGCGAGGGACGCTGGACCATCATCGACAGCATCGAGCAGGGGGTGCCGACACCGGTGATTACCCTGGCCACCCAGATGCGCTTCCGCAGTCAGCAGGAGCTGAGCTACGCGGGGCAGATGCTCTCGGCCATGCGCCGCGCTTTCGGCGGCCACGCGGTCAAGACCGTGGAAACCCCCAAGAAGGACGGTTTCGTGCCGGAGGTGGAGCCGGGCCAGAATCCCAGGGCCGCCGCCCCCGAGAACATCCCGGCGTCCAGAAACAGGGGGCAGGGCGACGGCTCCATCAGGGAGCAGCTGGGTGAAACCGGACAGGAACGTGTCAAGGGCAGCGAATGACCACCAGACGCGGCAAGAAGGCGGCGACCCCTGAAAAGACCAGCGAGCCCGCCTCCAAAGGGGCCACGCACAGGAAGCCTGTGACCAAGAGAGTCTCGGCCTCTGCCACGAAAGAGGCCGTGAAGGAGAAGATTGCCTCGCAGAAGGTGGGGGTGGCCCAGCCCGCGCCGAAGGCAAAAGCGGCTGCCAAAACCTCAACGAAGTCGCGTCGGCGCCCATCAGGCGGGGCGGGCGCTGACGGCCAGAATCCCTTTCGCGCCACCATGCGCCGCAGCCGCGCCCCGGAACCGGCCACCATGGTCATCTTCGGCGTGACCGGCGACCTGTCGCGCCGCAAGCTACTGCCCGCCATCTTTGGGCTGTGGCAGGACGGCCTGCTGGGCAGCGCCTTCAACATCGTGGGCGTGGGCCGCCAGGACATGACCGATGAGCAGTTCAAGGACTACGCCCTCAAGGCCCTGCAGGAGAGCAAGGAGACCGACGCCATTCAGCCGGGCAGCCTGGAGAAGTTCCGCGAGCTGCTGTACTACGAGTTCGGTGAATTCGGCGAGGACGACGTCTACGATCTGGTGGGCAAGGAACTTGACCGCGCCCAGAAGGCGCACGGCGGGCGCAAGAACGCGCTGTTCTACCTGTCCACCCCGCCCAGCCTGTTCGAGCCGATCAGCAACGGCCTGGGCCGCCTGGGGCTGGCCGATCAGTCGGAAGGCTGGCGCCGAATCGTAATTGAAAAACCCTTTGGACGCGATCTGGACAGCGCCCGTGAGCTGAACGCCGCCATCCACGACACCTGGGACGAGTCGCAGGTCTACCGCATCGATCACTACCTGGGCAAGGAGACGGTGCAGAACCTGATGGCGATCCGCTTCGGCAACGCCATCTTTGAGCCGCTGTGGAACCGGGGCTTCGTGGACCACGTGCAGATCACGGCCGCCGAGGACCTGGGCCTGGAGGGCCGCGCCGGGTACTACGAGGAAGCCGGCATCGTGCGCGACATGCTGCAAAACCACCTGATGCAGCTGTTCGCGCTGACGGCCATGGAGCCTCCCGCCGCCTTTGACGCCGAGGCCATCCGCGACGAGAAGACCAAGGTGCTGCGGGCGGTCAAGCCCATTCCATCAGGCCGCGTGGGACAGGTGGCGGTGCGCGGCCAGTACGGCCCCGGCAGCATGGACGGCGAGAAGGTGCCCGGCTACCGCGAGGAACCCGGCGTCAAATCCGACAGCCGCACCGCGAGCTACGTGGCCGTCAAGCTGGAAATCGACAACTGGCGCTGGCAGGGCGTGCCGTTCTTCCTGCGCACCGGCAAGCGGCTGCCCAAGAAGGTCACGGAAATCGCAGTGGTGTTCAAGCGTGCCCCGCTGGGCATCTTTCCCGGCGGCCTGGAACGCAACGTGCTGGCCTTCCGCATCCAGCCGGACGAGGGCGTGAGCCTCAAATTTTCCTCCAAATCGCCGGGGCAGGAAATGGTGCTGCGCGAGGTGGTGATGGATTTCCGCTACGACGCCTTCGGGGCGCAGCTGGAAAGCCCGTACTCCCGGCTGCTGCTCGACGCCCTGATCGGCGACGCTACCCTGTTTCCCCGTGAGGACGAGGTGGACCACGCCTGGCAGATCGTGGCCGGCATTCTGGAGGCCTGGGACACGCGCCCTGGCAAGGGCCGAACCCCAGACTTCCCCAATTACGCCGCCGGTACCTGGGGTCCCGAGGACGCCGAGAAGCTGATGGGACCGGACCGGCGCTGGAGGCGGCTGTGAGGGTGGGTCTGGGGCTGGACCGCAAGCGGCACTGCTTGCTGGCGGCCAGGCCTCCGCAGTGGGAGGTCCGGCCATGACCGCCGCTCCAGCCGACAGGACGCTCGGTCCCATCGAGACCACGGTCCGCAAGGCGCAGGTCACGCTGGACGAACTGTGGGCGCAGACCAATGTAGAGACGCGGGCCTACACCGGCAACATCATCGCGCTGACGGTGCGCGGGCATCTGGAGCGCGTGCAGGCTGCGCTGGCCGGGCTGGAAGGCCGCTACGCCGGGCGGCAGATCATCGGCGTGATGGACGGCAGTGATGATCTGAACGTCCACGCCAGCCTGATCTCGCAGCGCGGGAGGGCCTTCGTGGAACGCCTGACGCTGGACGCCAGCAGCGAGCAGCTCCAAGGCGCGATTCTGCCGCTGCTGCGACCCGCCACCGTCAACCACATCTGGTGGGGGGCCGACACCAAACCCGGCGGTCCCCTGCTGCTGGAACTGACCGAGATTGCCGATCAGGTGATTGCCGACAGCCTGACCCTGGACATTCCCCCGGCCCGGCACTACGCCCTGGCCGATCTGGGCTGGAGCCGCTCGTCCGGCTGGCGTGAGGCCCTAGCGCAGGTGTTCGACACCCCCGAGGCGGCCCGGCAACTGCCACGCGTGGACCGCCTGACCGTGCGCTACGCCGGCAGCAAGGACCTGCCTGCCCGCCTGTACGGCGGCTTTGTGGCCGACACGCTGGGCTGGAAGGACCTGAAGAGGGTGACCTTCAGGGCAGCCCGCTGTGGCCGCGAGAACGGTGATCTCTGCGGGGTGGAACTGGCCGGCGAGGGCGTGCGCTTCACGCTGGCGGCCAGAAACGGCGACGTGGCCCGTGTCGAGGCCATCTGGGACGGCAAGAAGCACGCGTCAGAGGTGAACGTGCCGTCCATGTCGCTGGCCGAGGGCCTGGGCCGCGTGATGGCCCGTCCGGAGCGCGGCGAGATGTTCGAGCGGGCCTGGAAACTGGCCAAGTCGACGCTGTGAGAGGATTTCAGAACAACACCCGTGGACTCGCCCAGCGTCCATCAGCCCTTAAGGGAGGCCAGGCATGAACCTGCACATTTTTCCCACGGCGCAGGCGGCCGCCGACGCGGTGGCCACCGCCTTTGCCCGCGCGGCAAGAGACGCTGTGACGGCCCGTGGGGCCTTTCATGTGGCGCTGTCCGGCGGGAGCACGCCCAAACGGATGTATTCCACCCTGCGCGAACTGCCGGACATTCCCTGGAAATTGGTCCACATCTACTTCGGGGACGAACGCAGCGTGGGGCCAGACAGCCCCGAGAGCAATTACGGCGCGGCGCAGCATGACCTGCTGTCGTACGTTCCGGTACCGCCTGCCCAGATTCACCGCATGGAGGGGGAGCGCCGTCCGCTGGAAGAGGCCGCCGCCGCCTACGCCGCCCTGCTGCCCGAACGCCTGGACGTGAACCTGCTGGGCATGGGCGATGACGGCCACACCGCCAGTCTGTTTCCCGGTACGGCGGCGCTGGAGGCACAGGGCCGCGTGACGGCCAACTGGGTGCCGCAACTGGACACCGGGCGGCTCACCATGACCTTCGGTGAGATCAACGCGGCCCGCCAGCGCTGGCTGCTGGTGGCCGGGGAGACCAAGCAGGCCGCGCTGGCTGACGTGCGGGCTGGACGCGGCGCCCATCCTGTGGCGCGGGTCATTGACCCGGTCTGGTTCGTGGACGCGGCTGCAGCGGGGGCCGCAACCCAAGGGGACCAGAGCCCGTGAAGTCCGACGCTGCCAGGGAAATTTAGGCCCCTGTTGCGCTGCGCCGCCAGTCGGCCAGACGGATGTCGTTGCGCCCCTGCTGCTTGGCGCTGTACATCGCCTCATCGGCGCGGGCCACGACAGTCTCCGGCACTTCGCCGGACGCTGCGTTGGCGACTCCAAAACACGCAGTGACGCCGACCACCTCGCCGTGACGCTGCTGCCGCAGTTCATTGCGCAGGGTGTTGAGCAGCCTCCGGACCTGTGTATCGCCCAGCACCGGCAGGATCAGCAGGAATTCCTCGCCGCCCCAGCGCGCGACCATGCCGCCCTGCGGCAGCAGCGTCTGCGCGAGCTGGGCCACGCCACGCAACACCACGTCGCCGGCGGCGTGCCCGTGTCGGTCATTGATCTGCTTGAAGTGGTCGATATCAAACAGCACCACGGTGTACACCGCTCCCCGGGCCGCCAGCTGCCGCAGGCGCTCCTCGGCTGCCCGGCGGTTGGCGATCCCGGTCAGCAGATCGACCAGCGCGGCGGTCCGCGTGGCCAGCAGCTGCGCCCGCTGGGCTCCAAAGGTGGCCTGAATCAGGACCAGCACGCCCCCCACCATCAGAAACTGCACCGAGGCGCCGATCAGGCTCAGGCGCGTGGCCTCCGGAACCGTGAAGGACAGGTGCCACACGCAGACTAGCGCGGCAGTGCCCAGGATCGCCAGGGCCGCCCGGACGGCGTGGCGCGGCGGGTAGACGTAGAAGACCGAGGTGTACAGCACCGCGAACCAGTAGGTGTTTTCCGACAGCGTCCGGGCGGCAGGCGGCATCACGCGAAACTGGTGGCTCAGTGCCAGCAGGACGTACAGGCATGCCCCCAGGAACGCGGCGGACAGAGCCGTCTCAAAACGGATAAGCGACCGGCTCAGGAGAAGTTGCAACCCCAGCAGCATGACCGAGAGCAGGGGCAGCGCCCACAGGTCCAGCAGATCGAAGCTGGGGGCCTGGGACCACAGCGCCGCCATGCTGGCGCCCACCGAGAGCACCACGATCAGCAGAAACATCCGCCGCTGTTTTTCCTGCCACAGGGGCGAATGCAGGGATGGGTCGGGCAGGCGGCGGGGCTGTGCGGACAAGAAGTCTCCCAGAAAAGAATGGTCCGGTTCCGTGTGAACGGGCGGGTCTACGGCTGGTCCAGCTGGATGGCCTCTGGTACGGCACTCAGGCCAGCGTGGCGCGTACCCCTCCCAGGAAGTCTGTGGACTTCACTATACGGCACGTCCCCTGCGCCCGTGCCCGCACACCTGTAAGGCCCCAGACCGTATTTCTCTTGGATCTGGGGTGTAGCCACCAGCCGTCAGGAGCTGTGCAGCACGTTCATGATGTCGCCGTCCTTCATGACGTATTCCTTGCCCTCGGTGCGAACCCAGCCCTTGGCCTTGGCCCCCACCCAGCCGCCAGCCTCCACCATCCGGTTCCACTCGATGACCTCGGCGCGGATAAAGCCGCGTTCCAGATCGCTGTGGATGGCCCCGGCGGCCTCCGGGGCCTTCTCGCCGTCGCGGATGGTCCAGGCCCGGACCTCCTTCTCGCCGCTGGTGATGAAGGTGATCAGCCCCAGGGTCTGGTAGCCCACCTTGACCAGCTGGTCCAGTCCACTCTCGGTGACCCCCAGATCGGTCAGGAATTCCCTGGCCTCATCCTCGGGCATCTCGGCCAGTTCACCCTCGATCTGGGCGCTGATCTTGACCACGGCGGCCCCCTCGGCGGCGGCGTACTCGCGCACCTGCCTTACGTGGGCGTTGTCCTCGGTCAGATCGTCCTCGCCCACGTTTGCCACGTAGATCACCGGCTTGGTGGTGATCAGGCCAAACTCCTTGGGAACGGGGGCGTCGTACTGACCGGCGCGGGCGGGTTTGCCCTCGCCCAGCACCGCCAGGATCTGCTCGGCCAGCTCGGCGTGCTCGCGCGCCTCCTTGTCGCCGCCCTTGCCCTTCTTCTGAAGGTTGCCCAGCCGCTTTTCCAGGCCCGAGAGGTCCGCCAGGATCAGCTCGGTGTTGATCGTCTCGATGTCGTCCAGCGGGTCCACCGTCCCCGCCACATGCACCACATTGTCGTCGGCAAAGCAGCGCACGACGTGGGCGATGGCGTCGGCCTCACGGATGTTGGCCAGAAACTGGTTGCCCAGGCCCTCGCCCTGGCTGGCCCCCTTGACCAGACCTGCGATGTCCACGAATTCCACAAAGGTGGGAATGATCGGCGGCACGCGGTCCCCCTTGGTGAACACCCGGCTCAGGGCGCTGAGACGCTCGTCCGGCACGGTGACGCGGCCCACGTTCGGCTCGATGGTGGCAAAGGGATAGTTGGCCGCAAGTGCCCCGGCGCGTGTGATGGCGTTAAACAGCGTGCTTTTCCCGACGTTCGGCAGTCCGACAATTCCAATAGCAAGGCCCATATTCTCACTCCTCAGCCTGCGCCTGTGCCCCGGCCATACGGCCGTGGGCGCGGCGCGGCAACCCTGACAGTGTACGGGATTGCGGGGTGCGGCGCGGCGACGGGGCGAGACGCTGCCGTATGTGGGGCCTCAGACGTCGCAGGAGGCCAGCAGCATGACGGGGGCGGCACTGAGGAGCACAGGGGAGCACGGGACAACTGCGCTCCCACATTGATCCTGCTCAAGGGGCCGTATTGGCCCTTGCCGGCATGCTGGAAGCGCGGCCCGCGCCCACCAGCACTCCCGCATCCTGAAGTTTCTCCCGCCAGAAGACGAATTCCTGACGCTCGACATCCTGGGTCACGGGCACAGGCCAGTCCTGATTGTCCTTGCAGACGTTTCCGGTGGCCTCCAGGCAACTGGGGGTCCATAGGTTGTTGTAGTACTCCCTGCCAGCAGGGCCAAAACGCTTCCAGCCGACGGTGTTTTTCTGGACGGTGTTGTTGACGAATGTGGCAGCCTCCCTCCCCGTTCCTCCCTTGATGTTCCACACGTACATCCCGACATTGGCATTTGGATCGACCATGCCGCCGGGCAGCAACCCGCTGGAGAGGACCCGATTGCCGTACACCTTGTGGTGGTGCCCGCCCGCAATGGCCACTCCGTGGTTCGAGGTGTTGATGACCTGATTGTTGTACACCTCGGCGTAACCGCCGGCAATGTCCATGCTGTCCTTCGCGCCATCGCCCAGTAGGATGCCGCCGCCCGAATAGTTCTGGGCCTTCGAGGGGTCGGGCGCGTAGGCGCCGTAGATGTAGTTGTTGTGAATCCTGATCGGGCTCGCCGCGGTGCCGCTGGACTCATAGATGTTGATGTTGTCCTCAACCGCACTCTTGCCCGGCTCGTTGATCACCTCGTTCCAGGCGATCTCTACATTGGGTACCCGAACGATCCGGTTGAACTGGATCGCCTGAACGTAGTAACGCTTTCCGGTGAATTTCCCCAATTGGTTCACGTACCGTCCATCAATGTTTCTGATCTGATTGCGCAGGATCTTGATGGTCTGTCCGGCGGCAGGGTTCCCCACGAACAGGTTGATGTACATGCCGGACGTGCTGTACAGGGTGTTGTTCTCGACCCGCAGGTTGACGGCCTTGTAGACCGTGAGGAACCGGCCCGGAAACGACCCGCCAGTCAGGGGATTGAGCGCGTAGCCCGTGGTGTTCCTCACCGTCAGATTGATCTCGCTACCCTTGATCAGGTGACCGCGGCCACGCAGAAACGAGCCTTCAATCACCACCGGCTCACGCGTCTGGACCGACACGGCAGGCACCGCCGGATCAAAGCTTTGCCAGTTGCCCCGGTACGTACCGCCCCGGGTAATCACCAGCGGCCCGGTGTACGCCGGCCCTTGCGACGGGTCATTTTCCGGCACGATGGTGCGAGAGTCTACCGTCGGCACGCAGGCGGTCAGCGCCAGCGTCAGGCCACCAAATACGAGCACGGCCCAGCGCCCGAAGCGGGCCGCCGGGCGGGGGGTTGTCTGTGTTGCCACACGAGTTGCTGTCATGGATGCTTTCACTCCGTCTCTGTGAGTCTTTGCCGGGCGGCCTCCGAAACCTGATGTTTCTGGTGGCGACAGTGTATCGACCGGTTGTGAGGACTCCCTAACGCCCGGCGGGTCACGCCTCACCCGCCTTTCTGGTCCCTCTCCGTCAGGGGGTTCCCACCCGTTGGGGGGCCTGCAACCAGGGCCAGCGGCGCATGTAGTCGGCAATCTTGGCATCACACAGATTGGGGGTGTGATTCCGGCGGTTGGGACGCAGGATGCCAGCGGCCAGGTCACTCAGGCCGTAGGGGGCGTACACCTCGCCCCGCGCGTCGATGCCCACGCTGGTGCATTCCACCAGAAACTGATCGATGCCCTCACGGACACTGGCCAGGGCCGGGCGCGCCTGACCGAATCTTCTGCTGAACCACAGGTGCACGCGGGCCTGGTTGCGGACCTCAACCGGCACCTCCAGATCCCTGAACAGGGCCTCGGCCCGACGGATCACGGCGTCCTCCGCCTGATAACTGGTATCGTCGTCCCAGTAGAACACGTCGTAGTCCCTGATCTGGGCCGTGGGCGGCTGTCCGCTCTGCACGTTCCAGACCGTGCCAAACAACGCGCCCGCCACCAGATGAGTTTGAGCCACCCCCAGATCCGGCAGGCGCTCCAGCAGGGCCGCATTGACCGGATTGTGGCGGACCAAACCCAGAAATTCGTCCGGAGTCATGCCGGCTGTGCCGCGCCCACCAGGGCAGGAAAATGCTCCGTGCAGGCCCAGTCCCGCTGCCAGCCCGGCCAGGAGTGGCCCAGCCGCAGGGGTGTCAACAGGTGGGCGGGCACCGCCAGCCCCCGCGCCCCGGCCACGGCCCCGACCACGCAGGCCACCGTGTCGCTGTCGTCGCCCAGCAGCACCGCCGGCTCCACACAGGCCTGCCACGTGCCGGCCCCCGCATGCTTCAGCGCGGCCTCCAGGGTGTCGAGCACGAACCCGCTCTGCGAGGTCAGCCCACCGCCCAGCCCCGAACGCACGCGGGCCCGGATCTCAGCCCTGGCCCCGCGCTCACGGTCCCGGAAGGCCGCGTGGGCGCCCTGCGTTTTAACTCCAAAGATTCCAGCGTCCAGCAGGACAGTGCGGGCATCGAAGTCGTCGGTCACGGCCAGCGCCTCGGAGGCGGCCCCGACGTAAGGTTGCCCCCCGGCCAACGCCTCCAGAAACGCCGTCAGAAATACCGAGGCGTACACGCAGCGGGGGTCAGGGTGGGTCAGGGCCGTCACGGCAGCAGCTTCGCAGGCCAGCGCCGTCCCCCGAAAACCGGCGATCCAGACGGCGGCAATTCGCATCAGCCCGCCGTTGCCAGCACCCTCAAAGCCGCTGGCCTGCCAGGCACGTGCCCCGCCGTCGAGTGAGGCGACGCGCAGGGCCGCACCGGTCAGTCCTCCCACGTCGGGTGGTCCGGCTGCCAGCCACTCGCTCAGGGCGTGCACCACCCCCGTCAGCCCATCGCGGCGCGCGTAGCCCAGCAGGGTCGCCACCACCATCTGGGTATCGTCGGTGGCCTCACCGGGGGCAAAGCCGAAGACGCTGCCGGACTGGTACTGCGTGACGCTCTCGCCGTAGCGGGCCGCGATGGCTTGGGGCGTCTTGAATTCGGTGGCGGCCCCCAGCGCGTCCGCCGCGGCCAGCGACAGCAGCATTGCGGTTCCGGTTGTCATGGCGACATTGTGGCATGTGGTCCTGGAACGTGTGGGCCTGTATGCCGCCGCACCCCGCCCGTCGGGGGCATCCGGGTGAGGTTCCTTTTCGGCGCTGAAACGCACTACACTGGGTCTACTTTATGGTGCGCGGCGACCTCGCAGTCTTTCCCTTTCTTTCCGTCATGCAGATGCTGCTGGGCAGTGGCCGTGACGGGCTGCTCAGCGTGGACCACGTGCGCGGCGGACAGCTGTGGCTGGAGCGCGGGGAGATCATTCACGCCCGCTGCGGCGAGCTGACGGGCGACGGCGCCCTGCAGGTGCTGGCCAGCCTGAGCGGCGGCACCTTCGTCTTCGAACCGGACGTCCATGCCCCGGAACGTACCCTGCACCTGCACCGCGACTCGGCGCTGCGCCGGCTGTTCGAGGAAACCGACGCCTGGGAGCCGCTGCTCAGGGCCTTTCCCGACTGGCGGCGCCGGCTGCGCTTCACTGCCCGCTGGACCGAGGCCCAGCCTGTATCACAGTTGCAGTACCGCGCCCTGAAGCTTGTGTCGCAGGAACTTGACATCCGCAGCATCCTCGAGCGCAGCGGCGAGGCGCCCCGTTCCGTTCTGGACACGCTGCGTCCCTTTGTGATGGCCGGCCTGATCGAAGAATTCTAGGCGGCCTGCCCGCAAAGTCGTTTGCCATTGGTTTGACGGGGCGAGCACACTCCAAACGGCATTGAAACCAGAGGGGGCACCAGAACCTACGATACTGGTGCCCCCCGCGCACGTTCGGCTCGGCAGCCGGTAGCAACCCATCCAGCTTTCAAAAGTCAGCACAGAACTGTGGCCCAGCCTGACCCCGTAGACTCAGCGCGGGAACACGCTGATCTGCAAAAACAGATAGGTGGCCGGAACGGCGAACAGCAGACTGTCAATGCGGTCCAGAAAGCCGCCGTGGCCAGGCAGGCTGGTGCCGCTGTCCTTGGTCTTCAGGGCGCGCTTGATCAGGCTCTCGGCAAGGTCGCCCAGCTGACTGGCGCTGGCCACCAGGATGGCGTACAGCAGGGATTCCAGCGGTGACCACAGGGTCAGGCTGGAAATCAGCAACACGATCAGGAAGCTGGCCAGCAGGCCGCCCACGGCCCCCTCCACCGTCTTGGCAGGGCTGACCTCTGGAGCCAGTTTGCGGCGCCCGAAGTAGTAGCCGCCAAAAAAGCCCCCGATGTCGGCAGCAAAGGTGGCCAGCAGCGGCAGCGCGAAGTACAGCAGGCCCGCCGAGGCGTCCGGACTGTAACGCAGCAGCAGGAAGTAGCCCAGCAGCCAGGGAATGTACAGCAGTCCGAACAGGCTGTACACGATCCGTTCCAGGGGACGCTCGCCGGGACGCACCACCTCCATGACCAGCAGGTAGGCCACCGCCACGGTCAGCACCACCTCGCGCCACGAGCCGCCGGGCCACGGGGTCTGCGGCCACATCGGCAGGCTGGCCACGATCAGGGCCGCGCCGAACACCCCCAGGCTGGCCCGCCGCACGTCGATATCGTTGCGGTCCAGCATGCGGATGTACTCGTACAGACCCATCACCGACAGGAACACCAGCGCCGGAAGCATGGCCCACCAGCCAATCCACACGATCAGGCTGACGATGGCAAACCCCACGACCGAGGTCAGCACGCGGGTGCTCAGGGTCTCCATGCTGCCTCCTGGTCGCCGCGCGCAGCACAACAGCACACCATGGAGAACGTGGACCGTGGTGGTCTGCCACGATCCACGTTCCACAGGGGAAGTTGCAGCGCGGGCCTCACCCGAGGATTTCCTGCTCCTTCTTGTGGAAGGTACTGTCCACGCGGGCGATGAATTCGTCGGTGATCTTCTGCACCTCGGCCTCACCGCGCTTGATGTCGTCGTCGCCGATGCCCTCAAGCTTCTTGACGTCGTCCAGCGAATGCTTGCGCAGGTTGCGGATGGCGATGCGGGCGTCCTCGGCGTAGGTCTTGGCGTTCTTGACCAGATCCTTGCGACGTTCCTCGGTCAGCACCGGCATGCTGAGGAAGATGGTGTCACCCTTGTTGTTGGGGTTCAGGCCCAGATCGCTGTCGCGGATGGCCTTTTCAATCGGGGCCAGGGCGCCGCGGTCCCACGGCGTGATCACCAGGGTCCGCGCGTCGGGGGTGCTGACGCTGGCAACCTGATCGATGGGCATGGACTGACCGTAGTAGTCCACCACGATGCGCTTGAGAATGCCGGGATTGGCGCGGCCTGTACGCAGCACGCTCAGGCTATTCTCCAGCGACTCGATGGCCTTGCCCATCTTCTCGCGGGTGCCGTCCTGAATGGATTTCATGTCGGACATGGAAAAACTCTCCTTTCTGAATACTCTGGAGGCGGATGAGTGACGGCTGAGTTTAGCGTGTCTGCGCCGGAAACGGGCCGGGCAGACCCCGCGTCCCCGGAGGCAACCCGCTCAACCCACGGTGACGGCGTTGGCGCCCTGCCCGGTGTGGATCAGGGTGCCTACCCGCTCGCCCTGGAACAGCCGCTCCAGGTTGCCCTGCTGGAACAGGTCGAAGACCACGATCGGCAGGCCCTTGTCCATACACAGCGTGATGGCGGTGGCGTCCATGACCTCCAGGCGGCGCTCGACCACCTCATGGTGCGTGAGGGTATCGAACCTGCTGGCGTCCGGGTTTTTCTGGGGATCGCTGTCGTACACACCGTCCACCTTGTTCTTGGCCATCAAGACCACGTCCGCGCCGATTTCCAGGGCGCGCAGGGTACTGGTGGTGTCGGTGGTGAAGAACGGGGCACCATTGCCGCCGCCAAAAATCACCACGCGGCCCTTTTCCAGGTGCCGCATGGCCCGGCGGCGGATGTACGGCTCGGCCACCGCCGCCATCGGAATGGCGCTCATGACGCGGGTGGGGCGTCCGGCGGTTTCCATCGCGTCCTGCAGGGCCATCGCGTTCATGACGGTGCCCAGCATCCCGATGTAGTCGGCGGTGGCCGGATCCATGCCCACGCCGTTGCGCGCCCCACGCCAGAAGTTGCCGCCGCCGATCACGATGGCCAGTTCGACCTCGCTGCCCTGCAGGGCGTCCACGATCAAACGCGCGAGGCGGGCGGTGGTGTCGGGGCTGATGCCAAAACCCTCCTCGCCGGCCAGAAATTCACCGGAGAGTTTGAGCAGAACGCGCTTGAACATAGAAAAACCACCTCGCTGGCAGGAATGACGGTGTGAAGAGGGTCCGGGCAGAGAAAAGCCCGGCAACCGATGGGGCCGCCGGGAAGGGAAAAGACGTGGCCCGAAAAAAGAGGCGGCCCGTTGCGCCGCCCCTGTTTTGAATTACGAGCCGATCTCGAAACGAACGAAGTTGCTGACGGTGGCGTCGCCCAGGTACTTGCCGACGGTCATGCTGTTGTCCTTGACGAACTTCTGCTCCGGCAGCACTTTTTCCTCGTAAAACTTGCTGATCTGGCCCGAGACAATCTTCTCGACGATCTGCTGGGGCTTGCCCTCGTTGAGCGCCTTGTTGGTCAGGATCTCGCGCTCCTTCTCAATATCGTCGCTGTTGACCTGCTCGCGCTTCAGGTACTGCGGGTTCTCGGCGGCCACGTGCAGGGCCACGTCCTTGGCCTGCGCTGCGTTGCCGCCTTCCAGGTCCACCAGCACACCGATCTTGCCGTTGCTGTGGACGTAGCCGGCGATCTGCTGGCCTTCCATGTAGGCCACGCGGTTCAGCACCAGGTTCTCACCGATGCGGCCCGCAGCGGCGGCCACCACGATGCCCACGGTTTCGCCGCTGTCCATCGTGAAGTTCTTCAGCGCCTCGACGTCGCTGGTCCTGGCCTTCAGGGCCGCCTGGGCCAGTTCCTCGACCAGCTTCTGGAAGTCGGCGTTGCGGGCCACGAAATCGGTCTCGCTGTTGACCTCAACCATTGCGGCGGCGCCGCCGTCCACGACGAAGCGCACCAGACCTTCACGGGCCTCGCGGTCAGACTTCTTGGCGGCCTTGACGATGCCACGCTCGCGCAGCAGCGCCACTGCCTTGTCCTCGTCGTTGCCCGCGTCGGCCAGGGCCTTTTTCACGTCCATCATGCCTGCGCCGGTCATTTCACGCAGCTTCTTGATTGATTCCAACATGGTTGTTCCTCCTGGGGGTTAGGGGTGGGGCTAAGCTTGTGGAGACAAAAACAGGGGGCGCGGCCGGCTCACCGCGCAGCGACGCCCCCCACCTTGAGACGGTTTAGCTGCGGCCCTGCGTGGTGGTGACCTGGGCGGTGTCGCCCCCCTCACCCTGCTCGGCAGCCGCCGTGTCAGCGTTCTCGCCTTCCACGCGCTCGCCCGACACGTCCTCGCCGCCGCCACGCGCCTCGACCAGCAGGTCGCCGATACGGTGCGTGATCAGCTGGATGCTGCGGATCGCGTCGTCGTTGCCAGGAACGATGTAGTCGATCACGTCCGGGTCAGAGTCGGTATCGGCCAGTGCAATGACGGGAATGCCCAGCTTGTTGGCCTCCTGCACGGCGATGACTTCCTTGGTGGGGTCCACCACGAAGATCGCGTCGGGCAGGCGGTTCATCTTGCGGATGCCGCCCACAAAGCGCAGCAGACGCTCGCGCTCGGCGCCCAGGGCGATGCGCTCGGCCTTGCCGCGGTCATTGATGCGCTCGGACTCGAACAGGTCGTCGAGTTCGTTCAGGCGGTCAATGCGGGTGCGGATGGTCTTGAAGTTGGTGAGCATGCCGCCCAGCCAGCGGCTGGTCACGAAGGGCATGCCGGTGCGGCGCGCTTCGAGTTCCACGATTTCCTGAGCCTGCTTCTTGGTGCCGACGAACAGGATGACGCCGCCGCGCTCGGCCAGTTCCTTGATGAAATCGAAGCTACGGTCCACCTGCTTCAGGGTCTTCTGCAGATCAATGATGAAAATGCCGTTGCGCTCGGCGAAGATGAAGCGCTTGAACTTGGGGTTCCAGCGCTTGGTTTCGTGACCGAAGTGAACTCCGGCTTCCAGCAGTTGCTTCATGCTGATGTAAGACATGGTGGCGCTCCATAAGCGTTGAGTGGGAAGAGTTTGCCGTCCTCGTGCCAGCCCAGCGGTCAGATCTCGCCGGCTCTTGGGCCAGGCCGGTGCGCGACGCTTGAGCGCGCACGGCGGGTCACGGGGGCACCCAACCGAAGAGTATAGCGCGTCCAGCGAGATCAGGGAAGGCGTGGGCGGCGGCGCACGCTCACAGCTCCCGCCAGGCTGCTGGCCACCTCCACCGGACAGACAGGGCTGGCCCCCTGCCTTAGCACGGGCACAAGCAAAGCCCCTCTGCCACATTGGGAGAGGGGACCGTGTTTAGAGGCATCTGGGGCAGACAGACGGCCAGCGCGCCTCAATTCAGTTCAGGCGAACGCTGTTGGTCAGGTTGCGGATCACAGCCTCGTTGCGCGAATAGTCCTTGACCTTGCCGGCAATGGTCATCACCAGCATGCGGCCCCCGGCGCTGGTCACCATCAGTTCGCGGCGCAGGTCATCGTCCTGGCCGGGCGTGGTGAACACAAACTGTGCCCAAGGCGAGCCGCCCACCTGCACCAGCGTGGCCTTGAGGGACTTGACGTTCGGCACCTGCGCACGGATCACAGCGGGGAACTGCGCCACGAGTTTGTCGATCTCGTTGGACGCCAGTTTGCTGGTCCGCCACTCGAAGGCCACGCTGACCTTACGGTCCTCGGTCATGAAGACTGCGTCGGGACGCCCCGCCGCCGAGGGAAAGGCAGCGCGAATCCCGGCCTGGTTCAGGGTCAGCAGTTTGGCATTGGGTTCCACTGAGAGAGGCAGGCTTGCCAGTTTTACCGGCACCGCATGGGCCTGGCCTGGAATCAGCAGACCCGCCAGCAGGGTCACGGTCAGAAGAGGACGGATCATTTCGCTGTCAACCCTAACCTTCCCTGCACAGCAGCTTATGAGCCGGCTGTGAGGAACGTGCGGCGCGCTGTCAACCGGGCATCAGGTTCTGGGGGCCGGGTGTTGCGGAGCCTCGGCAGCTGGCGGGCCGAGCAGCAGTTGCACGAAGGCCAGATCCAGCCAGCGCCCGAACTTGCGTCCCACCTGGCGAAACTCAGCCACCTGCACAAAGCCCAGCCGCGCGTGAAAGGCCAGGCTGCCCGCGTTGCTGGCGTCCACCCCACCCACCATGACGTGAAAGCCCCTGGCCCGCGCGTCCGCGATCAGCGCGAGCATCAGCAGGTGGCCCAGGCCCGAGCCGCGCCGGTCCTCCCGGACGTAGATGCTGTGTTCCACCGTACCCGCGTAACCGGGTTTTTCCCGGAAGGGGCCGTAGGTCGCCCAGCCGATCACCCTGTCGCCAGTCACCTCGCCCGGCTCCTCCAGCACCAGGACAGGCCAGCCCGCCACCTGCTTGTGGTCAAACCAGGCCAGCCGGGTCTCCAGCACCACAGGTTCCAGGTCATACGAGGCGGTGGTGTGCAGGACCGCGTGGTTGTAGATCTCCAGCATGGCCGGGACATCGGCGCGGGTGGCCGGGCGGACGCGGGGTGGCATCAGACCTTCAACTCGCCGGAGGGGGTGGTCTCTGCCGGTCTGCCAAAACGGTCTTCCAGAAAGCGCTGGTGGGTCAGCAGTTCGCGCCCGCCGACCTGAAGGGTGGTGTCTATGATGTCCTGCACGGCGTGCAGCAGCAGATCGAGCTGTTCGCACAGTAGGTCCCGCCCGGTCTTGTCACCCTCGATGGGCACCGAATCCGCCCGCGTACGCGGCAGCTTCAGGTAGCCGTTGACGGCGGTGGGCACGTACTCCTCACGAATGGCGCGGGCCAGGTACCCGGCCTCGCTGCCCTGCTGGCCCAGCCCGTGCAGCTGCGCCAGCGCCTCTTTCGTCCGTAGATTCAGGGCCACCAGCTGCGCGCGGGCCTCGCCGGGCAGGCGGCTGTCGCGCATCCAGTTGGTGTAGGGATCGCTGGGCGCAGGCGCGTCGGCGCTGGAGCGGGGGACTGTACGCTGCGACTGGGTAGACGCAAACGCTTCCTTCTCCCGCCCCCTGTCGCCGAAACAGGAGCCGCAGGGAAAGCCTCCGGCGTGTTCGGGCAGCCCGGCGGGCGACTTTGAAACACTGGAAGTCGAGGAGGCATCCAGGGCCTTTGCAGGTCGGTTGACGAACGAGAAAGCAGCGGTGAGCAGCCAGATCAGGCCCATGACCGAGAGCGGAAAGACCAGCCAGGTCGCGCCCGCCAGCATGAAAAAACCGGAGGCCACCAGCGCCGCCAGCAGCGCGGGCCAGCGCCGCCGCCAGTGGCCAAACGCGGTGGAACCGAAGTAGCCCAGCAGCATTCCCGCCGCCGGATGTGCCACCCACCCCGCGCCCAGCACGGCCAGAACCAGCAGCAAGGCTGACGCAAACGCCACCGCCTCCCACCGCCGTCCCCGTCCGGAGAACAGCACCACGCTGAACAGGCCCAGCGCCATCCCGGCCGCCGGATGAACGATCCACACCACCGCCTCTACCACGTCAACTTCCCTGCACCAGGCATGCCCCAGCGTACCGCCCGGGTGGGGCACAGCACGCGGGCCGGAGCACCTCCGGCCACCCCTAAAGATTGCACCGCGTTCAACTTCAGCCGCCGGCCCCACACCTGCCATTAGCCTGGACAGCATGAAGACTGCCGCATTTCTGGGCCTGGGAGCGATGGGCGGGCCGATGGCCGCCGCGCTGGCCCGCCGCGCCGCCGACACCGGGGGCCGCGTGCTGGTGTGGAACCGCCACGCAGACCGGGCGCAGGCCCACGCCGCCGAGCACGGCACGCAGGCCGCCTCGCTGCCGGACGTGGGCGAGGCAGAGGTGATCTTCACCTGCTTGCCCACCAGCGCGGACGTGAACGAGGTGATGGAGCAGTTGGAGCCGCACCTTCGGCCCGGCGCGGTCTGGGTGGACTGCACCAGCGGCCACCCGGACGCGGCGCGGGCGCAGCGGGCGCGGCTGCTGGAGCGCGGCGTGAAGTTTCTGGACGCCCCGGTCAGCGGTGGCGTGAGCGGCGCAAAGACCGGCACCCTGACGGTGATGCTGGGCGGCCCGGCGGATGAGGTGGAGGCGGTGCGCGGCGCGCTGGCCTTTGCGGGCCGGGCCGTGCATGTGGGCGACACCGGGGCAGGTTTTGCAGTCAAGGCCGTCAACAACGCGCTGCTGGCGGTCAACCTGTGGGCGGCGGGCGAGGGCCTCGCGGCGCTGGCCAGGAGTGGAGTGGAACTGGGCGCGGCGCTGGACGTGATCAACGCCAGCAGCGGGCGCAGCAACGCCACCGAGCACCTGATTCCCGACCGCGTGCTGACCCGCGCCTTCCCCCCCACCTTCGGGCTGGGCCTGCTGGCCAAGGACACGGGCATTGCGTTGGACGTGGTGGACAATGTCAGGGGCAGCGCACCGGTGCTGGCCCAGGTGGCCGCCCTGTGCCGCGCCGCCGCGCAGATGATTGGCCCGGACGAGGACCACAGCGCCATGCTGAAGCTGATAGAGCAGATGAACGGACAGGAGATCAGATGACACAGGAAACCGCACCGACCCGCAACCCGCAGTTCGCCGTCGCCACCGACGGGGGCCTGGACGCTTTCGAGGGACTCCACAATGCCGTGCCGGTCGCGCCGTTCTCGGTCAACTTCGGGGACCGGAGCTACCGCACCGACGAGATTTCACGCGAGGACCTGTTCAAGGAACTGCAGACCAACCCGCAGCACCCCACCAGCAGCCAGCCCACGCCGCAGGAATGGGCCGACGCGGTCCGCGCCGCGGCAGGCGCTGATGCGGTGGAGCCAGAGGGAACGCCGCCGCAGGTGCTGGCCGTGACCATCAGCGCGGGCCTCAGCGGCAGCCGTAACGCCGCAGATCAGGCGCGAAGCGTACTGGACGGCATCGACGTGCGCCTGCACGACTCGGGCACGCTCAGCGCGGCGCAGGCGTTTCAGGTGCATGCCGCGCAGACCGCCGCCCTGCGGGGCGAGTCGCTGGAAACGGCCCTGGAGTGGGTCCGCGCCGTGCAGCAGGAAACCGAACTGTATTTCACCATCGAGACGCTGGAATACCTGCGCCGCGGCGGCCGCATCGGGCGGGTGCAGGCCACGCTGGGCGGGCTGCTGAACCTCAAGCCGGTCATCACCGTGGACAAGGCCACCGGCACCTACACCAACGTGAGCCGCGCCCGCAGTTACAAGGGCGGCATCGAGGCGGTGGGCCAGCAGGTCACCCGGACCTACGGCGAGGGCACGCCGCTGCGCGTGGGTCTGCTGTACGGCACCGTGCGCGAGGACACCGACGCCCTGCTGGAGCAGCTCAAGGGGCGCCACCCCATCGTGTGGTCCGGCGCGGTGGGCATCAATCCGGTGCTGAACGTCCACACCGGACCGCGTGCGCTGGGCGTGGCGGCAGCACCCGGCAAGTGGCCCTGGGAGCGCGACACCCCGTAAGCCTGCCCTGCCGGGTCAGGCCTGAGTGAACGGGAGCGTTCCGTTTGCCCCTGCGCCCCCGCGGAGCCAGCCCACCACGGCGGCGCGGGCCTCGGGGCGAAAGCCGTAGGCCAGCAGTGCGGGGGCGTCCACGTCTAGCACGGCGTAGGGGTTGTACAGGCACAGGTGCAGGTCCGGCTGCACGCCGATCAGGGCCGGGTGACGGTGGCGGCCCGTGGTGGCCAGCACCACCGGGTCACCAGCGGCGCGGGCGGCGGCCCAGTCGATCTGCTCAGGCGTCTCGAAGGGCCGCAGCGTCACGTCGTAGATCTGCCCCAGCTCGCGGGCCAGGGTCTCGGCGTCCGCACCCGCCTCGCTGACGTTTTCGCGGGCGGGCTGGCGGTGCGCGATCAGGGTGATGCGGGCACCGGGCGGCGGCGCAACCGGGTGGCGGTAGGCAGTCAGGCCCCCGGCCCAGGCGCGGCGGAACAGGGCCGCGTCGTCCTGCGGCTCGAATGTGGCGTCCGCGCCAGCCGGGTACTGCCGCGCCAGCTGGCGCAGCCGTTCCAGGCTGGCCTGCGTCTCCTGCCGGTTCAGGCGGCCTTCCAGCGCCGCACCGATGGCCCCCAGCGTGGCCTCCTGCGCCTCGCGGCGGCCCAGGGCCATCACCAGATCGGCCCCGGCCTCCAGCGCCAGCACCCCAGCCTCGCCTCGCCCGTAGTTGTCGTCGATGGCCCGCATGCCCATGCTGTCGGTGACGGTCACGCCGCCGTAGCCCCACTCCTGGCGCAGCAACCCGGTCAGGATGCGGCGCGAGAGGGTGGCGGGATGCACGCCGTCCAGCGCGGGGTACACGATGTGGGCGGTCATGACGGCGGGCGTCTGGGACAGCAGGTCACGGAAAGGGACGAACTCGGTGGCCTCCAGTTCGGCGCGGGTCTTGTCCACGCGCGGCAGCGCCAGATGGCTGTCCACCCGCGTGTCGCCGTGGCCCGGAAAATGCTTGACGCAAGCAGCCACCCCCGCCGCCGCGTGGCCCGCCAGCGCCGCCCGCCCGTGCCGCGTGACCAGCGCCGGGTCCGCGCCAAAGGCCCGCTCGCCGATCACCGGGTTGGCCGGACTCACGTTGACGTCCAGCACCGGCGCAAAGTTCCAGTTGATGCCCACGCCGCGCAGCTGCCGGGCCAGCGCCGCCGAAACCTCCCGGGTCAGGGCCGTGTCGTCCGCCGCGCCCAGGGCCATGGCACTGGGCGCAAACGGCCAGAAGTCCGGGCGCAGAATCGCGCCGCCCTCGTGGTCCAGGGCAATCAGGGCGTCGTCTCCCAGCACCTCACGCAGGTCCGCGCACAGCCGGGCCAGCTGCCCCGGCGACTCGATGTTCTTACCGAACAGACACACGCTGCGGACGCCGTATCGTCTCAGGTGGGCGGCTGTGTCGGCGTCCAGGGCGGGACCAGGAATGTCCACCATCACGAACGCGCCGGGCAGCAGGGGCTGGTCAGTCATGGGCCGCAGGGTAACGCGCGACGGGTCAGGCCGGACGCAGATGAGGCGGGCCGTCATTTTCTCAGGCAAGGGCGGGGGCGGGGCGCTAGATTCTCGGCACCAATCCCCAATCCAGACCCTGCACCGTGTCCTGACCCCGTGTCCACCCCGTCTGCCCCGCCCGTTGTCTCCCCTGGAGTTGCCCATGAAAATACTGCCCGCACGTTCCGCCCTGCTGACCGCCACCCTGCTCGCCGCCGCCTCGGCCGGCGTTGCCAGCGCCCAGAAGACGCAGCTGGAATTCTGGACCATCAGCCTCGCGCCGCTGTTCAACGATGAGATGAACCGGCTGGTGGCGCAGTTCGAGAAGGAAAACCCGGGTGTAGAGCTGAAGTGGGTCGACGTGCCCAGCAACGCGATGGAGCAGAAACTGCTGGCCGCTGTCGCCTCGGGGCGCCCGCCCGCCGCCGTGAACCTGTCCTCGGACATGGCAGTCAAGCTGGTGCAGCAGGGCGCCCTGGAGCCGCTGACACTGGACGCCGCCGCGAAGAAGCTCTACTTCGAGTCGCCACTGAGCACCTTCACCTTTGACGGCAAGGTGATGGGCGTGCCGTGGTACTGGGCACCCAAGGTGGTGGCGTACAACACCGACATCTTCAAGAAGGCCGGACTGGACCCCAACAACCCGCCGCGCACCCTCCAGACCATCATCGCCGCCGCCAAGCAGATCAAGGACAGGACCGGCATGTACGGCTTCATGCCCAACATCGGCGGCATCAACATGCTGTACCTGTTTCAGGAGGCGGGCCTGCCGGTGCTGGACAAGAGCGGCAGCAAGGCCGTGTTCAACAGCCCCGAACACATCCGGCTGGTGCAGCAGTACGTGGACCTGTACAAGGCGGGTTATATCCCGGAAGACACCATGCGCCGGGGCTACACCGCCGCCACCGAGCTGTACTCGTCGGGCAAGCTGGGCATGCTGATTACCGGGCCGCAGTTCATCATCCGGGTGGAGAACGACAACAAGGCCATCTACAACCTGACCAAAGTGGCGCCCTACCCGATCAACCTGGCCGGGAACGTGATTCACACGCCGCTGATGGCCTTCACGGTGCCCAAGGGGGTCAAAGACCGGGCGCTGGCGCAGAAGCTGGCGCTGTTCCTGACCAACGACGCCAATCAGCTGCAGTTCAGCCGGGTCACCAAGACCACCTTCCCCAGCACGGTCAAGGCCAGCACCGACAAGTTCTTCAAGCAGGGCGGCGCCTCGGCCATCGACCAGGGCAAGCTGGTGGCCAGCACCGAGCTGAAAAAGGCCAAGGATCTGACCCTCAATTACCCCGACGCCAGCAAGCTGAACAAGGTCTTCAAGGACAACATTGAAGGCGCAATGGCCGGCCAGAAGACCGTCAAGGCCGCACTGGACGACATCGTGAAGGCCTGGAACGCGAGCCTCTGAGGATCTCCACCGCAATCGGGGGTGTTCGGGGTGGCCCGGATGCTCCCGGCTTTTTGCCACGGGGGAACTGCCCACGCCACTCCACCACGGCTTTCTCCAGCCCCCCAAAGGATTTAACCGATGACTCCACCAAAAATGTTCCTGGCCCTGGGCCTGCTCACTGTGGCTACTGCCCACGCCGTCCCAGCCCCAACCACCCCCGTTCCCGACGCCCGCGCCCAGGTTCCTGGTACCCAGCTGGTGCCGCAGCCGAAGCGGGCGGAGTTTCCCGCCGGAACGCTGGCGCTGGCGGGCCTGGGCGTTCGCACGCTGGGCACCGCGCCGCAACTGGGCTGGGCGGCGCGTGACCTGAAGGCCGAGTGGAAAGTGCGGCTGGGCGCAACGCTGCCCGATGCCCCGGAGGGCCAGCCGGCCATCGTCATCGGCACGCTGGCGGACGCAGGGCTGGCGGCCAAGGCGAGGGCAGCGGGCCTGTTCACCACCGCTGCCGAGGGCTACGCGCTGTGGGTGGACGCGGGCGGCGCGTACATCGTCGGCGCGGACGCCAGCGGGGCCTACCAGGGCGCACAGACGCTGCGGCAACTGCTGACGCCTGCGGGCCTGCGCTTTGCGCGGATCAGCGATTCGCCCGCGTTGAAGGAACGGGTGGCCATGATCTACCTCGACCAGTACAGCAAGGGCGTGAACGACGCCCTGATTCCCCTGCTGGCGGCGCTGAAGTACAACACGGTGCTGGTCATGAGCAACTATGTGCAGTGGGACACGGCGCGGGCGGGCGGCTACGCGCACCCCGGCGGCGCAAGCAAGGCCGAGGCGCGGCGGGTGGCCGCCCTGGCCCGCGACCACGGCCTGCAGGTTATTCCGCTGATCGAGACGCTGGGGCATGTCCAGTGGATGTACTACGGCGGCGCGAATAAGGACCTGTACCAGGACCCCGAAAGCCAGAATCCCTATGCCTACGACACCCTCAACCCGGCGACGTACAGCCGTGTCCTCTTTCCCATTTTCAAGGAGGCAGCCGAAACCTTCGGCGCAAAGACCATTCACATCGGCCACGACGAGGTGCGCAACCGGGACCGTTTTCCCGCACGCGAGGGCGGCAAGGCGGCGGGCTTCGAGAAACTGTTTGTGGACGACACCGTGAAGATTCACGGTTACCTGAAATCGCTGGGCGTGAACACCATGATCTGGCACGACTCGGCGTTTTCGGATTCGGTGATCGGCAGCCTGCCTGCCAAACTGCCCAGGGACATTCAGGTGGCGTACTGGAACTACGCGCCAGGCACGGACTACGCCATGATCCAGAAGATCGCCGGCCTGGGCTTTCCGGTGCTGGGCGCGTCGTGGGACGAGGCGGGCAACGCCGAGGGGCTGGCCCGCGCCGCGCAGAAGGCCGGGGCGCTGGGCATGATCCAGACGCGCTGGACCGGGTATTTCGGTAACCCCAGCATCTGGGACGGGCAGGCGCAGCAGGGCGTGGCCTACGTGCGGGCGGCGGGCGCGTTCTGGAACCCGGAGGCCAGACCCGTGGCAGGTGCGGCGGCGGTCTACCGTGACCTGTACGCGCCCGTGGCCTACCGGGGAACGGCAGGGGCCACCGTCAGCCTCAGGGCGCTGGCCACACGCAGCCTGACCGACAACGACGAGAAGGGCTGGATTGGCAAGGGGCCAGACATTGACCTGCGGAACCTGAAAGCGGGCGTCCAGCAGATCGGCGCGTACCGGTTCGACATCTCCGGCGCGGTGATGCTCAGGGGGGCGCGCGCAGCCGTGCGTGACCTGCCCACGCGGGCCACCGTGGAACTGGGGCGCAAGGCCGACGCCCTCGCTTTCCTGCACACCACCGGCTGGCCCGGGGCGCTGGCCCGCGAGACCGTGGGGCGCTACGAGATCAGGTACGCCGACGGCACACAGCTCACGCAGCCGCTGGAATACGGGCGGCACATCCGCGCGTGGACCGATACGCTGCCCACCTCCATGATCCCGGCCCCCGGCTGGACTGGGCAGACGGCGGACGGGCTGGAAGTGAACATCCCGGTACTGGAGTGGAACAATCCCAGGCCCACGGTCGCTATTACCAGCGTCACGCTGGTCAGCGAGGGCAAGAACGCCAATCCCACCCTGATTGGCCTGACCCTGATCGGAGGCGGAAAATAGCTTGCCTGACAGGGTTGAGGCCGCCTCGGGTGAGCCGGCAGCTTGACACCCCCTCTGGCCTCACCCTACCCTGAGCGCACGTTCTATTTTCTCATCGCCCTCATTCCTCCTCTGCCCGCACCCTGCGGGAGATGGGGCATGCCAGGGTCTGGAGGCTTCACATGAAGAAACTGTTTCTGACCGCCCTGCTCGCCACCCTGCCCGCCGCTTCTGCCGCCACGCTGGTATTCGGCAACAACGGCGAGCCCGTCAGCCTGGAATCGGGCAATATCACCGACGGCATCAGCATTCTGGTGCAGCGCCAGATCTACGACACGCTGGTCGATTTCAAGAACGGCACCACTGACTTGGCCCCTGGCCTGGCCACCTCCTGGAGCAGCAACGCCAACGCCACCTCCTGGACCTTCAAGCTGCGCCCGAACGTCAAGTTCCATGACGGCACCGCCATGAACGCCGACGCCATCGTGTTCAACCTGCGCCGCTGGTGGGACAAGGCGGACCCCTACGGCTTCCGAGATCAGGGCCGCACCTTCGAGATCATCGGCGACCTGCTGGGCGGGTACAAGGGTGACCCCACCGCCGTCATCAAGGACATCGTCAAGGTCGACAACATGACCGTGCGCGTGGACCTGAACAAGCCCAGCAGCGTGCTGCCCAACGTGCTGGCCGCCGGCTACTTCGGCATTGCCAGCCCCGCGGCCATCAAGAAGGACGGCGCCAAGTACGGCACGCCCGCAAGCAAGGCCGTCGGCACCGGCCCCTTTATCTTCCAGAGCTGGCGCACCGGGGACCGCGTGGTCATGACGCCCAACAAGTCGTACTGGGGCGAGAAGGCCAAGGTCGACGAACTCGTGATCCGCAACATCAAGGACGCGTCACAGCGTCTGAACGAGATGAAGGCGGGCACCATCGACTTCGCCAACGACCTGACCCCCGACAGCCTCAAGAGCGTGCAGGCCGACAAGAACCTGGTGGCGGTCAAGCGCCCCAGCTTCAACGTGGGCTTCGTCAGCATGAACAACAGGAACCAGTACCTGAAGAACGACAAGGTCCGTCAGGCCCTGAGCATGGCCATCAACAAGAAGGCCATTGTGGACGCGTTCTGGAATGGTCTGGCCGTCAGCAACGCCAGCTTCCTGCCGCCGGTGCTGGCCTGGGCCAACAGCAGCAAGGTGCCCGCCGACTACAAGTTCGACCCTGCCGCCGCCAAGAAGATGCTGGCCGACGCGGGCTACCCCAACGGCATCTCCATCGACCTGTGGTACATGCCGGTCAGCCGCCCGTACTTCCCCAACCCCAAGCCGATTGCCGAGGCGATTGCCGCTGATCTGAGCGCCATCGGCGTCAAGGTGACCCTGAAGACCGAGGACTGGGCCAAGTATCTGCAGGACCGCAACGCTGAACCGGGCTTTGACATGTACATGATCGGCTGGACCGGCGACTACGGCGATCCCGACAACTTCTACGGCGCGTACTATGGCCAGAACGGCAGCAGCGACATCAGCTGGAACCCGCCCGAAGTGCAGAAGCTGCTGGAGCAGGGCCGCGCCGCGACCACCCAGGCCGCCAAGGCCAAGGTGTACGCCCAGCTTCACGAGCTGACCTACAACGCCGCGTACCGCGTGCCCATCGCGCACAGCCAGCCGCTGGCTGCCGCCCGCAGCTACGTCAAGGGCTGGGTGCCCAGCCCGCTGGGCAGCGAATCCTTCAACACCATCAGCATCGACGGCAAGAAGTAACGGCTGTAACCGCTCTTGAAGGGGGGGCAGATTTCCACTGGGAGGTCTGCCCCTCTCCTGTACTGCCGGCTGGCCCCCTGCGCCCCCGGAGGACGGGCTACACTGCCCGAACGCCATAACCTTCGGCCCGACACGCTTTTCCACGTTCCCGTCTTCGTTCCGGTTTCGCACCCATGCGAACCCAAGGAGGTCTGTTTTGGGCAGTTATCTGATCCGCCGCGTGGTGCGGACCCTGCTGGTCATGCTGGGTATCAGCCTGGTGGTTTTTGTTTTTGTGCGCTCGATTCCCGGCGATCCCGCCGTGGCCATGCTGGGCGAGCGGGCCACCCCGGAGGCGGCGGCGGCCCTGCGCGAGCAGCTGGGGTTGAACAAGCCGTGGTTCTTCAACCCCGCCAACCCGATGGACGCGCAGTATCCCAAGTACATGGGCGCGTTGCTGCAGGGTGACCTGGGCAGCGGCCTGAAAAGCAACATCCCGGTGATCAGCGAACTCAAATCGCGCTTTCCGGCCACCGCCGAGCTGAGTGTCGCGGCGCTGCTGTTTGCGCTGGTGGTGGGCATGCCCACCGGCATTCTGGCGGCCCTGCGGCGCAACAGCGGCTGGGACAATCTGGCCACCGGCATCAGCCTGGTGGGCGTGAGCATGCCGGTGTTCTGGCTGGGGCTGCTGCTGTCGTACTTCTTTGCTGTCAAGCTGGGCTGGCTGCCGCCGAGCGCCCGCCTGGGCTACGAGTACACCATCGAACCGGTCACCGGTTTTTACCTGATTGATTCGGTGATCCGCGGCAACGGCGGTGCGTTCTGGGACGCCCTGAAACACCTGATCCTGCCGGCCATCGCGCTGGGCAGCATTCCGCTGGCGATCATCTCGCGCATCACCCGCAGCAGCCTGCTGGACGTGCTGGGACAGGATTACGTGCGAACCGCCCGCGCCAAGGGGCTGGCGGCCAACGCGGTGACCATCAAGCACGCCCTGAGAAACGCGCTGCTGCCGGTGGTGACCGTGATCGGTCTGCAGGCAGGCGCCCTGCTGGGCGGCGCAGTGCTGACCGAGACGATTTTCTCGTGGCCGGGCATCGGCTCGTGGGTTTACGAGGCCATCTCACAGCGTGACTACCCGATCATCCAGGGCGGCGTGATCTTTGCGGCGCTGGTGGTGAGCGTGGTCAACCTGCTGGTCGATCTGAGTTACGCGGCCCTTGACCCCCGGATTCAATACAACTAATGAGGAGGGCCTATTCATGACGACCACGACACCCTCCACCGCCGCGTCCGCGAACAAGACCGAGAGCATCTTCTGGCGGCGTTTCCGCAAGAGCACACCCGGAAAGATCGGCGGCATCATCGTGATTCTGTTTGTGCTGCTGGCGGTGTTCGCTCAGGTGCTACGCCCCTACGACCCCACCACAGACCGCAACTACCGCCTGAACCTCAAGCCGCCGAGCATCACGGCGCTGTGGAACCCGGACGCCAGGGAAACCTACACCGACGCGGTGACGGGCAAGACCAACATCTGGGCGGCGCCGTTCGGCACCGATAACCTGGGCCGCGACGTGTTCGCCCGCGTGCTACACGGCACCCGCATATCGCTGAAGGTGGGCGTGGTGTCCACGGTGCTGGCCCTGGTGATCGGTTCACTGCTGGGCGTGCTGGCCGGGTACTTCGGCGGCTGGCTGGACAATATTCTGGGGTACGTCAGCGACGTCATGCTGGCCTTTCCCAGCATTCTGCTGGCCATCGGGTTTGCCAGCATTTTCAGCGTGGACAGTCCGCCGTTCCTGATCGCCGCAATGGACCGATTATTTGCGCTGAACAGTCCGCAACTGGTCACGGCCATGCTGGCGGTGTCGCTGGTGCAAATTCCAGTGTACCTGCGTCTGGCCCGCAGCGTGGTCCTGAGCGTCCGCGAGCGCGAGTTCGTGCAGGCCGCCGGAGCGTTGGGGGCGTCGCAGTGGCGCATGATCTTCCGTCACGTGCTGCCCAACAGCCTCTCACCGCTGATCGTGCAGGGCGCGCTGAGCATCGCCACCGCCACCATTGAGGTGGCCGCACTGGGCTTCCTGGGGATCGGCGCGCAGCCCCCACTGCCGGAATGGGGCACCATGATCAGCGATTCGCGCTCGTACTACGTGGATTACCCCTGGACCATGATCTTCCCCGGCCTCGCCATCTTCCTGACCGTACTGGGCTTCAACCTGCTGGGCGACGGCCTGCGCGACGTGCTGGACCCCCGCAGCACGCAGTAGCGTCTCTTCCCCGCCCCACCTGCCCTCTCCCCCGTGGAGGGGGTTTTTCCGTTACATCAGCGCAGCCACCGCTCCTTCCAGCTCCAGGGCGTGGAAGCGCTGGCCGGTGGCGTGGGCCAGCTGGCACACCAGACGGCGGGCATGCAGCGCGGTGAGGTCCAGCAGGGTGGCCCCGCCGGGCGCCGTCTGAAGCAGGCCGGTCAGGTCAACAATGGTGTGATACGGCTGGGCGAGGCCTGCCGGGAGAGAGCCGCCGGTCAGCACCAGTAGATCGGCGCGTTCGGCCAGCCCGAGGAGCGCCGAGTCCTGGCGGCTCATCGGAAAGGCGCGCACACCTGCGGGCAGGGCGCGGGCGGCCCGCTCGGCGTCCGGGGTATTGCCGGCCACCACGCCCACCGTCGAGAACCCCAGACGGGTGAGCGGCAGCGCCAGGGCCAGGTCATGCATGTCGGTGCCCAGCAGCAGGGCGCTGGCCCCGCGTGAGGCATAGCCGCTGGCCTCCAGCGTGTCACCCAGGGCGTCGGCCAGGGCAAAGGTGCCGTGGGCGCCGGCGGTAAAGGCCACCGCGTCCACCCGGCCCACCCGCCGGGCAGTCGCGTCGGCCTGGGTGGCGTCATGGGCGCGGGCCTCCTGGCTGCGGTGCACCAGGGCGCCGCTGAAACCCAGGGTCGTGCAGGCGTCCATCACGGACTTCAGGTCATCGGTGGGGGTGGCCAGCGCAACCAGCCCCAGCTCCCGCAGGGCGCGGGCGGCGGGGCCGGGATAACCGATAAGGGCCAGGGGCGTGTCGGACACTTGCATTGCAGGCAGTGTAGCAACGGGGGCGGTCCAGGGGCCTCGGGCCTCAGTCGACGGGCATCGGGGGCACCACCGCTCTCTGCTACAGCGCCATTCTTCCCTGACGCACGGCACGCAGTCCCGCCAGAACGACAAGAACGGTCCCCGCCAGCACGCCCACGGCCACCAGCAGCGTATCCGGGCGGGCCAGATAAACGCCCAGGAAGGCCCACAGCAGCACGGCAGCGAAGGCGTAATCGCGGTAGCGCAGCAGGAAGAAGGTGCCCACCAGACCGGCGATCACCACCAGCAACGCGGACCACAGCTGCGCGCCGATGCCCAGCACGCCCTGCGTGACGCCCTGGCTGACCAGAAAGGCAGTGACGTTCGCCATCGTCGCCACGCTGATCCACGCCAGGTACAGGCTGGCCGGTACCTGCAGCGCCCAGAACTCGCCGCTCATGGGCTGCAGGCCGCGCACAGTCAGGTACAGCGAGATCAGGGTGCCCAGCAGCAACAGCATCACCACCACGCTGAGGCCGAAGTTGAGGCTCTGGAAGGCGAACAACCATGACACGTTCAGCAGATTACCCAGCAGAAACGGCCAGAACAGACGGTCATGGCGGGCGCCGCGCTGGGCCGGCAGCGCCTGATACACCGCGAACACCGCCAGCCCCAGGAAGATCGGCCCCCACACCGCGAAGGTCAATCCGGCGGGCGTGAAGGCGTTGGGCAGCGAATCGCTGATCTGGCCGTTGGAGTTGCCGAACAGCGGCAGCGCGTTGCTGAGGTAGTTCATCACCAGGGTCAGCACTGTCGCCAGGACGAGCGTCACTTGCCGGGCTATTCCTGTCATACCCGATCATACGGGCCACAAAAAAAATCATCCGTCGCATGGAGGCCGGATGAAGAGAACCAGCGAAGCGTCAGCCGTGGGCCGGGTGATGCTGTGACCTGCGAAACTGGTGTATCAGGCCGCGCCCTCGTAGCCGCGCCCGAAGGCCAGCTGGCGGTCCAGATCATCCAGGGCCTGACGGTACAGCCCGCCGCCCAGCCCGGGCAGCACAGCCAGAAACGTCGCCGCGTCGGCCAGCGTGTCGTGGGCGCTGCGGTGCGTCCAGCCCGGCCCCTCTGCCATCAGGCAGACGCGGCCAGCAGCCAGGAGAAACCGCACGCGGCCCTGCTCCGTCCGCGTGTCGCTGAAATGGCGGGTGACGTTCATGGCCCCAGCATAGGCCCGCGTGCATGACTGTTCCATCACCCAAAATGACGAGCCCTTTAGCTACGCTTGGGACAGAACCGTCTGTCCGGGCTTGCCTCAATACCGATAGAAGCCTTCCCCGCTCTTGCGGCCCAGCAGCCCGGCCTGCACCATCTTGCGCAGCAGCGGCGAGGGGCGGTACTTGTCATCGCCCAGCCCAGCGTGCAGCACTTCCATGATGCTCAGGCAAGTGTCCAGGCCGATGAAATCCGCCAGCGTCAGCGGCCCCATCGGGTGGTTCATGCCCAGCTTCATGATGCCGTCAATGGCGTCGGGTTCGGCCACGCCCTCCATGACGCACTGGATCGCCTCGTTGAGCATAGGCATCAGGATCCGGTTGGACACGAAGCCAGGAAAGTCATTGCAGGTCAGGGGCGTCTTGCCCATTTTCTCGGCGGTCTGGGTGACAAACTGCGCGGTCTCGTCGCTGGTGGCGTAACCGCGAATCACTTCCACCAGCGCCATCAGCGGCACCGGATTCATGAAGTGCATACCGATAAAGCGGTCCGGGCGGCCCGACGCCGAGGCCAGCGCTGTAATGGGAATGGAGCTGGTGTTGCTGGCAAGAATGCCCGACGGCTTGACGATCTGGCCGAGTTGCTCGAACAGGGCGTTCTTGACCGCCTGGTTTTCAACGATAGCCTCCACGACCAGATCGCAGTCGGCAAAGTCCTGCATCTGCGTGGTGAAGGTGATGCGGCCCAGCACGTCGGCGGGCGCGGCGTCGAGTCTTCCCTTCTCGTGCAACTTGGCCAGGCTTTTTTCAATCACGCCCCGGCCCCGGTCCAGATACTCCTGCTGCACGTCCTGAACGATCACGTCAAATCCACTCTGTGCGGCCACCTGCGCGATGCCGCCGCCCATCTGTCCTGCTCCAATGACTCCGAATTTCATGGTTGAACTCCTTCTCTCAGCACGTCGTTTCTCACCGCTTCCATGTGAGCAAGAAAACCCAGATGTCCGCCATCACGCTCAACCGCCCTCGTTCTGAGAGTTGCCAATCCGGGCGCAATGGATTCACGCTGCTACATGGTCAGCAGTCTCAAATCCAGCAAATAGGCGTATTGCGCGTCTCCCAACGCCTCCTTCAGAACATTGTCCTGGGGCAATTCAGCTACATGTTCCCTCAGTGGCCCAAAAACACACTGGCCAGATTGACTCCCGGCTCTTCCGACGCCGTGGTCAAGACAGCTACCTCACTCCACCAAAGCCACGCCCTCAAGCTCCAGCGCCCGCCCGCGCTTGACCGGGGTAAACGGCGTATAGACGTACTCTGAACAGCCCTCCAGCACAAAGGGATCATCCTTGAAGATGTCGCGGAGTTGCTCCTCGCTGTCGGCCTGCGCCACCAGCACGCCGCCGGTATTGTCCAGCTTGCGCCCGGAGGTCAGGAAGACGCCCGTGCGGTAATGCTGGTCCAGCCATTCGCGGTGGCGAGGCGTGACGGCGGCCAGCTCATCGCCGGATTTGGTGTAGCGGCTTTCAATGATCCAGAGGGTGGGTTGCGACATGCCCTAGCCTACCCGCTTGACGGCCAGCGCCAGCCCATTGCCCCCGCCCATGCACAGCGTGGCGATGCCGGTTTCCCTGTTCTGCTGCCGCATGGCGTGCAGCAGCGTGACCAGAATCCGTGCGCCGGATGCGCCAATCGGGTGGCCCAGCGCCACCGCGCCGCCATTGACGTTCACGCGCTCCGGGTCCAGACCCAGCTCGTTCATCACGGCAATGCTCTGCACGCTGAACGCCTCATTGAGTTCCCACAGGTCCACGTCTGCCGCGCTCCAGCCCAGCTTTTGCAGCAGCTTGGTGGTGGCGGGCACCGGGGTCATCATCACCCATTCAGGGGCCAGGCCACCCGTCGCGTAGTCCACGATCTCGGCCAGGGGGGTCAGGCCATGCGCGGCGGCGGCTTCCTCAGACATGATCAGGAGGCTGGCGGCGGCGTCGTTCAGGCCGGGGGCATTGCCTGCTGTCACGGAGCCATCCTTCTTGAAGGCGGGTTTCAGGCGGGCCAGCGTCTCGGGGCTGGTGTCACTGCGCGGCCCCTCATCGGTGTCCACCACCGTATCGCCCTTGCGGCCCTTGACGGTCACGGGAACGATCTCGTCCGCAAAGCGTCCGGCCTGCTGCGCGGCAATGGCCCGCTGGTGGCTGCGGGTGGCGAAGGCGTCCTGTTCCTCGCGGCCAATGCCATACTTGTCGGCCACGCGCTCACCGGTCAGGCCCATGCCCTCGTCGTTGATGGAACACCACAGCCCGTCGTGGGTGTTGGCATCCAGCACCTGCGCGTGGCCTAGGCGGTAGCCCTTGCGGGCGCCGGGCAGCAGGTACGGCGCGTTGCTCATGGATTCCATGCCGCCCGCGAGAACGGCGCTCTGATCGCCCGCACGGATGCTCTGGGCGGCCAGGATCACGGCCTTGAGGCCGCTGCCGCAGACCTTGTTGATGGTCAACGCGCCGACCTCATTGCTCAGGCCAGCCTTGAGGGCCGCGTGCCGGGCCGGGTTCTGCCCGCTTCCCGCCTGGACCACCTGACCCATGATGACTTCCTCAATCACGTCTGCCGGAAGGCCCGAACGCCGCAGGGTCTCGGCCAGCGTGATGCTGCCCAGTTCCACGGCGCTGACGTCCGAGAGGGCTCCCAGAAACTTGCCTGTCGGCGTGCGAGACGCCGCCACGATCACTGCTTTGCTCATGTCTGGCAGGATAGCGCGGCGAGCCTAACGGGCGTTAGGTCATGCGGGACAGCTATCCTCTGCCGGTGAGTCTGAACCTCCTGGATCTATGGGCGGCGTAACCCTCGGCCTGCTGGCGGCGCTGGCGTGGGGTTTCGCGGACTATCTGGCGCAACCTGCCTCGCGGCGAATGGGGGCCATGCGGGCGTCCTTTGCCGCGCAGGGCTTCGGCGCGGCGGCGCTGCTGGTCTTTCTGGTGCTGACCGGCACGGGCCTGTTTCCCACCGACGCGGTGGCGTGGGCCTGGGCGCTGGGAGCGTCCACACTGATGACGGCAGGCGGGCTGGCCTTTTACCAGTCGCTGGGGCTGGGGCAGCTGGCGGTGGTGGCCCCGATCATGGGCAGCTACGGGGCCGTGACCACCGCGCTGGCGTGGCTGAGCGGCGAACGGCTGGGCCTGCTGACTGGCCTGGGGCTGCTGGGCGTCCTGGCGGCGGTGGCGCTGGTGTCCCTGCCGCAAAACACGGAGGGCTTTCAGTCCACCCCCGCGCAGATTCAAGGGGCGTGGTGGGCCATCTTCGCCGCCGCGGCACTGGGCGCAGGCTTCTTCGTCATCGGCCACGGCCTGACTCCCCGCGTGGGCGGCGTGCAGGCGACGTGGATTCTGCGCGTGTGTACGCTGGGCCTGACCTTCGTGACGCTGCGGGTGTGGCAGCGGCGCCGCACTGGAATGCGCCCCGCCGACGGCCCAGGGGCGCTGAAGTACGCGGGCTGGTCTGGCCTGCTGTCGACCGGAGCCATTCTTGTGACTGCGCTGGGCCTGGGACGCGGCGAGGACAGCGTCGTAACCGTGCTGGGCAGCATGTCCATCGTGCTGACCACGGTGCTGGCGCTGCTGATTAACCGCGAACGCCTGGGGCCGGTGCAGTGGACCGGGGTGGCACTGGCCTGCCTGAGCACCGTACTGATCGGGTTGAAGTGAATTGGTTGGGCTGGAAAGCCGGCAACGGGGCCAGTCCAGCCGCACGGCTACACCGGATTGGCCGACAGCCAGACCTGGGCCAGCATCAGTACCCCTAACAGCGTAAACAGCATCACGGGGAGCCAGCGCCGCAACCACGCGCGGGTGCTTTCTTTCATGGCCCGAGTATGGCGCGGGAAGGGACAGCAGGGGGCAATGAACAATCCGTGTAAGGCCGCCCCGTTCCCTGCTCTCAGTTCACCTTGCAGCCCCGCAGCAGGGGCCGGGACTTGAGCGTTCCGCCGTCCACAAAGGCGCTGAGCGTCGCCGTGCCCTGATGCTCCCACCATTCCAGGCCGCTGCCTTCCCCGGTGCTGCGGCTCAGAGCGCTGTACCGCGCGCCGCTGGCGCTGACCGCCTGCGCCAGGCCGGTCTGGACGCCCTTCCAGTTCAGCACGGCGAAGGTGGGGCCGTCCGCGCCGTAATGAACGTAGGCCACGCTGACCTGCTGGTCCCGGTCACAGGTGTAGTGAAAGGTGCGGGCGCTGACCGGGGTGGGCATGGCCGCCCCACCAGCCGCATTAACGTTGACCAGGGCAGCGCTGGCCAGGGTGGCGGTCAGGGCCAGCAGGGCGGCAAGACGAAGGTGGCCAGTCATACCGCCCATGCTAGGCCGGCCGCTCTGTCACGATCCTGACTGCCCAGGGTGGCAACCAGACCAGCTTCAGCGAACAGGCAGCCATCTGCAACAGGGACGGGGACAGAGCGGACCCTCGCCGCCCGCGCCCCGCCTAGCCCTGGGCTGCCGCGCCCCGGCCCCACTCCATCGGCTGCTGGTCCCCCTTGATCAGCAGCACCGGCGCAGAAGAGTGCTAGGCGACCGCCTGCGCCACGCTGCCCATCAGCGCGCGGCCCAGACCGCTGAGCCCGTGGGTGGTCATCACGATCATCTGGGCGCCCTCCTCGCGGGCGATGTTCAGGATGGCGCGCGCGACATGGCGGCCCCCGGCCCGCTCGACACGGATCCTGGCGTCCGGCACACGCTCGCGCAACAGGTGTTCCAGGCCCGCCTTCAGTTCGTCCATGTTTTCCTGCGAAGTGGGCAGGGCGTAAGCGTATGCGCCGTAGCCGGACACCACCGGATCGACCTGGATGCTTACCACGGTCAGTTCGGCCCCCAGCGCCCGCGCCAGGGCCTGCGCGTGAGAGAGGGCGTGCTGGCCCAGTTCGCTGCCGTCGGTGGTCACGAGAATTCTGTTCATGGGGGGGCCTCCTGCGGTCAGCCTCGGGCCGGCACATTACGGCGGCATTACGGCGCGGAAAACTGGGCGGGCGCAGACGCTAGCCTGCCGGCATGATCAAGGTGCTGTTCGTGGGAGACGTGTTCGGTCAGCCGGGCCGCCGGATGCTGGGGGCCCGATTGCCCGACCTGCGCCGGGAAGTGGATTTTGCCGTCGTGAATATGGAAAACGCCGCCGGGGGCTTCGGCATGCACCGCGAGGCCGCCGAGGGCGCGCTGAGGGCCGGGGCCGACTGCATGACGCTGGGCAACCATGCCTGGCACCACCGCGACGTCCTCAAGCTGATGCAGGACCCGCAGAACTATCCCATCGTGCGCCCGCTGAACTACGCCGATCCGGAAACCCCCGGCGTCGGCTGGCGCACCTTCGAGGTCACGGGCAGGCAGGGCCAGACCGAGCGGCTCACGGTGGTCAACCTGCTGGGCCGGGTGTTCATGGACCAGGTGTCCAATCCGTTCTCGGCCATCGACCGGCTGCTGGAGCGCGAGGACCTGGGCAGCGTCTTCGTGGACTTTCACGCCGAGGCCAGCAGTGAGAAGGTGGGGCTGGCATGGCATCTGGACGGACGGGTGGCCGCCGTGATCGGCACGCACACCCATGTGCCCACCGCCGACTCGCGCATCCTGCCGCACGGCACCGCTTTCCAGACCGACGCCGGATTTACCGGCCCCCACGACAGCATCATCGGCTCGGCCCCGGAAGGCCCGGTGGCGCGCTTTGTGACCGAGCGCCCCCACCGCTACGCGGTGGCCGAGGGCCGCGCCGAGCTGAACGCCGTGTATGTCCAGATAGAGGCGGGCCGCGCCGTGTCCATCGAGCGCTACCGTGCCATCGAGGAAGCGCACGAGGAGGAGGGGCTGTAGCCTCAATTGTCTTGTCCCGACAGGGCCGGGCTGGGGTCAGGGCACAACACCGCCGCGAAGCACCCCCCCGCGCCTCTTTCCCCCCACCACCGGAGGACCTTATGGGCATACGAAGCGACGTCAACCTGCTGGGCCGCACGCTGGGACAGGTGCTGAAAGAACAGGAGGGCGAGGCGTTTTTTGACCTCGTGGAGCGCACGCGGGCGCTGGTGCGCGAGGTGAGGGCCGGGGGTGACGACACCGAACTCCGGGCCATGCTGGCCGGACTGTCCGGCGAGGATGCCGGGCGGCTGGCGCGGGCCTTTACATGGTATTTCCAGCTGGTCAACCTGGCCGAGGAATACGAGCGGGTGCGCGTGTTGCGCGCGAGTTCCGGCGTGCGCCCCCAGAGCCTGGAAAGCGCCCTGACCGAACTGCGGGCGCAGGGCCTCAGCGCGGCGGACACCGAGGCGCTGATCGAGCGGCTGGATCTGGGCCTGACCTTCACCGCCCACCCCACCGAGATGCGCCGCCGCACCATCCGGCAGCATCTGGAGGCCGTGGCGCGAGACCTGCCGCAACTGGACGACCCGGAGGCACAGGACCGGGTGGCCGCGCACGTGGAAGCGATGTGGGCCACGCCGGAACTGCGGCATCTGAAACCCACCGTGCTGGACGAGGTCAAGGGCGGCCTGAACTACATGGGGGCCATCGCCGGGGCGCTGCCGGAATTGCAGCGCGATCTGGGCCGGGCCTTCGTGAGCGTCTACGGCCAGCCGTCGGAGGCCCGGCTACCGCTGAGCTTCTCGTCGTGGATGGGCGGGGACCGCGACGGCAATCCCTTCGTGACGCCGCAGGCCACACGCGAGACGCTGGAACTGCACCGCGAGCGGGCACGCGGGTTGCTGCTGGGCAGCCTGAAGGAGACCTACGCCAACCTGTCGCAGGAGGAGACGGGCGCAGAGGCCTACCGCACCGAGCTGCGCGAACTGCACAACGCCGTGCGCGACGGCGAGCCGGTGGAGCTGCTGCCGCGCCTGGAGGCCCTGGACCGGCGGCTGCGGGGAGACGGGCAGCGCCGCAGCGCCGATCAGCTGCTGACGCCCCTGCTGACCGTGGCGCGGGTCTTCGGGCAGCATCTGGTCAGCCTGGACGTGCGCGAGCACTCCGGACAGACCGGGGCGGCGGTGGCGGCCCTGCTGGCACAGGCGGGGGTGGAAGCGGACTATCTGGCCCTCTCCGAGACCGGGCGTCAGACGCTGCTGGCCACCGAACTGCGCTCGCGCCGCCCGCTGTGGCCGGCCGGAGAACCCCTCACCCCGGACCTGGAGACGGTGATCGGCCCCATCCGCGAGGTCAGGGACGCGATGGCCATGAGCGGCCCGCGCGCCTTCGGCCGCTACATCATCAGCATGGCCGAGAGCGTCAGCGACGTGCTGGAGCCGCTGCTGCTGGCCCGCGAGGTGGGGCTGCGGGTGCTGACTGTGCCGCTGTTCGAGACGCTCGACGACCTGCAGCGTGCTCCACAGGTGATGACTGACCTGCTGGCCCTGCCCGAGTACCGCGCCATTCTGGGAACCGACGTTCAGGAAATCATGCTGGGCTACTCCGACAGCAACAAGGACGCCGGATTCCTGGCCGCCAACTGGGCGCTGCACGAGGCACAGCGGCAGATCAGCGCGGTGTGCCGGGCAGCAGGCGTGCGCTGGCGCTTCTTTCACGGGCGTGGCACCAGCATTGGCCGGGGGGGTGGCCCCGCCTCACGCGCCATTCTGGGGCAGCCTGCCGGGACGATCGACGCGGGCCTGCGCATCACTGAGCAGGGCGAGGCGCTGGCCGACAAGTACAGCCACCCGGTCCTGGCACGGCGCAACCTGGAACAGGCGCTATACGGATTGCTGCTGTCTGCCGCGCGCCCGGCAGACGCCCTGAAAGAGGAATGGACGGCAGCGATGGACCGCGCCGCCGCCGCCAGCGCCGGGGCCTACCGTGCCCTGGTGCACGACGAGACCTTTCTGCCCTTCTTCGAGGCGGCCACGCCCATCCACGAGATCGCCCGCCTGAACATCGCCTCGCGCCCGGTGCAGCGGCCCGGCGCGCCCACCCTGACCAACCTGCGCGCCATTCCCTGGGTCATGAGCTGGACGCAGATTCGCAGCAACCTCCCCGGCTGGTACGGCCTGCGTGAGGGCCTGCAGAGCACCGGGCCACAGGCGGCGCGGGAGATGTATGCCGAGTGGCCGTTCTTCCAAACCGTGATCGACAACGCCCAGATGAGCCTGGCCAAGAGTGACCCGCTGATCTTCGAGGAATACCTGCGCCTGCTGGGGCCGCATCCGCTGGCGGAGCAGCTGAAAGCCGCCTTCCGCGAGACGGTGGATCTGGTGGAGGCGGTGGTGGGCGCGCCGCTGCTGGACAACGAACCCCGCCTGCGCGAGAGCATCAGCCTGCGCAACCCGTACATCGATCCGATTCACCGCATTCAGGTGGAACTGCTGCGGCGCGCCCGTGCCGAGGACGGCGGCCTCGACACCTTCGAGCGCCCGCTGATGCTCAGCTTGCAGGGGATTGCGGCGGGGGTGCGCAACACAGGCTGACGCGCGGCCAGCGCGGGAGCAGGGCGGTGCTCAGCGGTTCCTGCCGAGTTCCATGGCCCAGATGTCCTGCGGCGTTTCGCGGCGGCGGATCACGGTCCAGTCGGTGCCGTCCGCCGCGCCGGGTTCGTACAGCGCCTCAGCGGGACGGGAGCGGCTCAGGTAGGTGCTGGCCATGGCCGCACCGTAGGCCCCGGCCTCCCCGATGGCGAGCAGGTCGCCGCGCCGGGGCGTGGGCAGCGACACGTCGCGGGCCAGCAGATCACCGCTCTCGCAGGCAGGTCCGGCGATGTCCCAGACCCCGCAGTCTGTGCCCTCCCACAGCGCTGTTACCGGATGTTCGGCGCCGTACAGCATGGGCCGCAGCAGTTCGGTCATGCCCGCGTCCACCAGGCAGAAGTTGCGCCCGGTGCGCTTGTGGCCCACCACACGGGTCAGCAGCGTGCCGGCGCGGGCCACCAGATACCGGCCCGGCTCCACCCACAGGTCCGCGTCAAAGGCCCGTGCAGCGGCCCAGGCTTCACGGGCAATGCCGTGCAGGTCCGCGTCCAGGCCCCAGCCGCCGCCGGCGTCCAGCACCGCCAGCGGCCCGGTTTCGGCCCGCAGTTCGGCCAGCCGCCCGAAGGCCGCCGTGAAGTCCTGGGCGTCGCGGATGGCGCTGCCGATGTGCACGTGCAGCCCCAGCGCGGTGTGTCCGGCCCCGCGAAGCGCCTCCAGCACCCGTGGGGCCTGCACCAGCGTCACGCCAAATTTGCTACCCGCCGCGCCGGTCGCCAGATGGTCATGGGTGCTGACCTCCAGCGCCGGGTTGACCCGCACCAGCGCCCGCGAGTGGGGGGGCAGCAGGCCCACCTCCTCCTCGCGGTCCACGATGAACGTCGCGCCCAGCCGCGCACCCGACACGTACTCCGCGCCGGATTTGGCAGGGCCGTTGACCAGAATCTGCCCGCCCGATGCGCCCACCGCCTCGGCGCGGGCCAGTTCGCCGGGGCTGACGCACTCGAAGCCCACCCCGGCAGCCTGCAAGCGGCGCAGCAGCGTGAGATTGGGGTTGGCCTTCATGGCGTAGTACACCCGTGCCGGGCCGAAGGCAGCACGCACCCGCGCCAGGGCAGCGTCCAGCTCGGCAGCGTCGTAGACGTACAGCGGCGTGCCGAAGCGTTCGGCCGCCGCGTGGAGGGCAGGGGTGGGAATGGTCACGGCGCACAGTGTAGGGGGTCCAGCAGGACCAGAGGCCGTCAGCCTGGCCCTTCCTGCCGCCGCGCCCTGACCGCCTGAAAGGTGGCCCTGAGCAGCCGCGCCGCCTCGCTGGCCCGCACGCCGCCCGTCACGGTGGGGGCGTGGCCCCAGTGGGCGGCCAGCACGTCGCTCACGCCGCCCAGTGCCCCGGCCTTGGGGTTGGCCGCGCCGTAGACGATGGCCCCCACCCGCGCCTCCAGCGCCGCCCCCAGGCACATCGGGCAGGGTTCCAGGGTCACGACGAGGGTGCACGCGGTCAGGTACCCCGTCCCCAGCGAGGCGGCCGCCCCGCGCAGCGCTGCGAGTTCGGCATGGCGGGTCATGTCGCCGTCCGCCCGCGATGTGTTGCGGCCCCGGCCCACCACCCGGCCGTCCGGCCCCAGCACCACCGCGCCCACCGGCACTTCGTCCTCGGCGGCCGCCTGCCGGGCCAGGGCCAGTGCCTCGCCCATCGCGGTGTGGAGGGGGTCCGGGACCACACCCGCCGCCTCCCGTGCCCCCACGGCCCAGACCGCAGGAACCACACCGACCCACTGCACGCCCTCGCCGGACACCAGCAGCGGCACCGCATCCCGGTCCCCACGCGCCACCTTGAGATCGGTCAACACGTCGCTGAGCTTGCGCGTGCCGCCGGACAGCTGAATCCGGTCCCCATCCTGCCGGGTGCGGCGCCACCAGCCGGGGGGCAGCGGGAAATCCGGCTCGGGCCAGCGCTGCGCCGCCAGATGCAGCCGCCCGTCCGTCGCCGTGACCTCCCGCGCACCGGGCAGGGTGAGGTGCGAGGTCTTGCCGGCGGCCAGCGCCCCAGCCAGCACTTCCAGATGTTCGGCATGAAAAGACAGGCCCGCCTCTGTCAGCCGCAGCCGCACGAAGCGGCGCAGGACGGCGGCAGGCTGCCCCCCCAGCGGCGTGTGGGGGTTCAGCCGGAGGGCCAGCCTTGTCAGCGCAAGATCGTCCTGAGCGGCGTAGCCTGCCACCCGCGCCAGACTCGCCTCGGCCCCCGGAAAGCGGGCGCCCAGCACAGGCATGACCTCGCGGCGAATCCACGCGCGGCTGAAGGCGGTGTCCGCGTTGGAGGCGTCCTCGCGCCAGCCCTGACCCAGCGCGTGCAGGAAGGTTTCGATATCGGCGCGCGGCACGTCCAGCCAGGGACGGCGCACCCGGCCCCGCTGTAGGGGAATGCCGTACAGAACGGCCTCGCCCCTTAGCACCTGCATCAGCACTGTCTCGGCCACGTCGCGGCGGGTGTGGGCGGTCAGGATCGCGGCGGCGCGGTGCCCCTTCGCCATCCGTCCCAGGAAGTCGTAGCGCACGCGGCGTGCAGCGTCCTCCAGATTCCAGCCGCGCGCCGCCGCCACCGCCGCCACATCCACCCGCGCCGACTCGTGGGCCACACCCAGCGTCCCGGCCAGTTCCGCCACCCAGCGGGCGTCCGCCGCCGATTCCGGGCGCAGGGCGTGGTCCAGATGCACGGCGACGGGCCGCGCCCCGCCCAGAAGGAGCGCCCGCAGCAACGCCACCGAATCCGCCCCGCCCGACACACCCACGGCCACCGTCTGCCCGGCATAGGGGGCCAGCGGCTGGGCCAGCGGGGGGGGCAGGGCAGACACACCCGCCATTGTATTGGGCAGGACATCCTTATCTCCCCCACCGCAGACTGTCCCCGAAGGCCGTCGGGCGCGCAGCGCACGGGCCGGACGCAGCGTGACGCAGCAGGGCGCGTGAGTGGGAGAGCCGCCCCCCTCTCTCGCCGGCCACATCCGAGATCTCCGGCCCAGTGCACTGGAAGCTCTACTTCACAGCTCGACAAGTCCCCCTCGAGATGGGGGGTGGGTAATTTGCTCAGGCCAAAGCCTCCGCGCCCACAGGCCCCCCAGGCCCAAATCCCTACAATGGCCCGCATGACTGGCGACGCCCGGACCATCTACGACGGCCACATCCTGAAACTGGAACTGCTTGAGGACAAGTGGGAGGTGATCCGCCACGCCGACGCGGTGGCTGTGCTGGCACTGAACGACGCGGGCGAGATGCTGCTGGTGCGCCAGTTTCGCCGCGCCGTGAACGCCCACACACTGGAAGCCCCGGCGGGCCTGATCGACGGCGAGGAATTGCCTGAGGCAGCGGCCCGTCGCGAGTTGCAGGAGGAGGCTGGGCTGGACGGCGAGGTCAGGCTGCTGACTCGCTTCTACGCCAGCCCGGGCTTCTGCGACGAGCTGCTGTACGTGTTCCAGGCGACCGGGCTGCGCGAGAGCAAGCTGCCCCACGACGAGGACGAGGACATTGAGGTGGTCTGGATGGCGCCGCAGAAGGTGCTGGACGGCATGCGCGAGGGCCGCATCGTGGGCAGCGCGTCCACCCTGGCCGCCGCGCTGTACGGCGTGCAGAGCCTGAACGCCAGCGGCGCGGCGGCGCACGGGTGAAGACCTACGTCTCGCCGTCCCAGCGCCCCGACACTGAAACGGTGGTGGCTGTCGGCTCCTTCGACGGCGTGCATCTGGGGCATCAGGCCCTGATCGCCCAGCTGAAGGCCAAGGCGCGCGAGCACCGCGTGCCCAGCGTGGTCTACACCTTTGATCCGCCCACGCGGGTGCTTACCCAGGGCGTGGAATTCCTGTCCACCCTGCCCGAGAAGCTGGACCTGCTGACCCGCTACGGCGTCGACGAGACCATTGCCATGTCGTTTACCACCGAGTTTGCCGCCCGGCCCAAGGAGGCGTTTCTGGAGGACCTGCGCACCCTGCGCCCGCGCACGCTGGTGGTGGGCGAGGACTTCCACTTCGGGCGCGGCCGGGCCGGGGGCGTGGAGGACCTGCGCCACGTGGCCGCCGAGGTCGTGGCCCTGCCGATGCACCAGCTGGCCGGCGAGGACATCAAGAGCACCCGCATCCGCGAGCTGCTGGCGGCGGGCGACGTGGACGGCGCGGGCCGCCTGCTGGGGCGCCACTACGACGCGCAGGGCGTGGTGATTCAGGGCGATCAGCTGGGCCGCACGATTGGCTGGCCCACCGCCAACATCGGCGTGCCGGACGGCAAGGCGCTGCCGCTGGGGGTATTCGCGGTGGTGGTGCTGGGCGACCGGGGCGAACGCTGGCACGGCATGGCGAACGTGGGGTTGCGGCCCACCGTGAACGGCAAGACCCGGCGCTTCGAGGTCCACCTGTTCGACTTCGAGGGCAACCTCTACGGCAAGGAGTTGCAGGTCAAGTTCTTCTCGCACCTGCGCGGCGAACAGAAGTTTAGCGGCCTGGACGAGCTACAGGCGCAACTGACCCGCGACGCCCAGGAGGCACGGGCGGTCCTCAGGGACGTGCGCTGAAGTTCGTCACGCGCCACTCGGCATAGCCGTCGGCCAGCGGGCTGAAGCGCGAGCCGCTGTAAAAGGTGCGCGGGTAGCCGTCCACCGCGTCGTAGGTGACCCGCAGATCGGCGCAGGGCTGGGCGCGCTGGTAGGTGATGGCCTGCGTGATTTCCAGAAACAGCGCCTCCACCGGCCCCACCGTGAGCCCTCCGGGAAGGTCCGGTGCCAGAGAGTCCACGGACATGACGGTAGCTACGCGGCCGCCCTCTACCGACACCGTCACATCAGGAAAGCGCAGCGGGGCGGCGATCCGGGCAAAATCGTAGCGGTAGTTCTGAAGCCTCGCCGCCTTCCAACGGGTGCGGGCCGTCTTCAACTCGGCCTCCAGCCGCGCAAAACCGGGTTGAACAGCGCCAGGAGCGCAGCTCTGGGGGCCAGGGCCGCCCCCCACACCGCCCGCCTGGGCGCAGGCGAGACAGCTCAGGACCATCAACAGGACAGGCCGTGTCATGACACCCAGCATGCCGCCCCCGTGTGATGAGCCGCTGAGCCGTCCGTGGGGCGGGGCGTACCCTAGAGCCATGACCCTCACGCCCCCCTCCCCCGCAGTTCTGCAGCTGGGCTATTCCTTCTGCCCCAACGACACCTTCATCTTCCACGCGCTGCACGCCGGGCTTGTTCCTGCGCCCCTGCCGGTGCGCGAGGTGCTGGAAGACGTACAGACCCTCAACGACTGGGCGGTGGCGGGCCGCCTGCCCATCACCAAGATCAGCTACCGCGCCTACTTCGGCGTAATGGACCGCTACGTGGCCCTGCGCGCGGGCGGAGCGCTGGGGCGCGGCGTGGGACCGCTGATCGTGACGCGCGGCGACGTGGCGGACCTGAACGGCAAGACGGTGGCCTCGCCCGGCGCGCTGACCACCGCCGAGCTGCTGCTGCGGCTGGTCTACCCCGAAGTGAAGGTGGTGCGGATGCGTTACGACGCGGTGATGCCCGCCGTGGAGCGCGGCGAGGCCGATGGACAGCCGATCAGCGCGGGCCTGATCATCCACGAGTCGCGCTTCACCTACCCGCAGCACGGGTTGAGCCGGCACCTGGACCTGGGCGCGTGGTGGGAGGCTGACACGGGCCTGCCCCTGCCGCTGGGCGCGATCCTGGTCCGCCGCGACCTGGCCCCGGCTGTACAGTGGGCGCTGAATGAATCGGTACGGGCCAGCCTGGACTACGCCTACGCACACCCGGAAGCCTCACGCGCGTACATCCGGCAACATGCGCTGGAAATGGCCGACGAGGTCATGCAGGCGCACATTGACCTGTACGTGAACGCCTTCAGTCTGGACGTGGGCGAGGAAGGCACGCGTGCTGTACAGGAGCTGCGCCGCCGGGCCGTGGAGGTGGGGGCGGTGCAGGACTCGGGATTGCCGCTGTTTGTGGAACAGCCCTGAAGGTCAGGGTGAGACCAGGGGTGTACGAGACCAGGGACGTACAGACGACGTGAGTGCGCGGCGGGGCCATCCGAGAGAATTGTGTAAGAACTTGTTGATTCATGTTGCGTTAATGTGGCCGGGTGACGAAGCAAGGCGCGCCTGCCATCCCCGCCATTGAGGTGCGCGGGCTCAGCAAGAGATACGGAAACCACACTGTCCTAGAAGAGGTCTTCCTGAATGTCCGCCCCGGTGAGGTCTACGCCCTGACCGGCCCCAACGGCACCGGCAAGACCACCCTGATCCGCTGCATGACCGGCCTGGCCTTCCCCACCGACGGCGAGATCCGGCTGATGGGCCGCGACGTGCACACCGACGGCGCCCGCGCCCGCGCGTTCCTGGGGGCGGTGGTGGAGGCCCCGGCCAAGTTCTACACGCAGTTCACCGGCACCCAGAACCTGCAGATCCACGCCAATCTGGCGGCCATGGCCCCCGGCGGCAAGCGGGTGGGCCGTGAGCGCCTGCGTGAGGTACTGGCGCTGCTGGAGCTGACGCGCATGGCCGACCGTAAGGTGCAGGAGTACTCGCTGGGCCAGCGGCAGCGGCTGGGCGTGGCCAGCGCCATTCTGGCCGAACCCCGGGTGCTGATACTCGACGAACCGACCAGCGGTCTCGATCCGCTGGGCATCGGGCTGATTCACCGCATCGTGACCAGCCTGGCCGCCGACGGCTGCGCGGTGGTCCTGAGCACCCACCACCTGCGGGAAATCGCCACCTACGCGCATACCGTGGGCATCCTGACCGGCGGGCGACTGGTGGACACCGTGGATCTGCGGGCCCGGCAGGCGGCCTACCGCTTCCGGGTGGATGACCCGGTGGGCGCGGCGGCGGTGCTGGAACGGCTGCCCTTCGTCCGCAAGGTGGGCACCCGCACGCCGTTTGCCATCGCGCACCTGGGCGGCGAGGCCCGCGTCCCGGACGCCCTGGCCCGCCTGAGCGAGGAAGGCATCCGGGTCTTCGAGGCCAGCCCTGACCATTTCGACCTGTACGAGTATTACCGCGAGCGCGTGGAGCAAGCCTGATGAATGCCCTCTTCCCCATCCTTCTTCCTTCCGCCGCTCTGTCCGTGTCCGGGGGCCGCCCATGCTGACGCTGCTGCTGCTGGAATTCCGCAAGCTGCTGGGCTCGCGCAGCGCCAAGATGGCCCTGATCCTGACTTTTCTGCTGCCGCTGGTCTGGGCCTACGCCCCGCGCCTGGGCGACGTGTTTGGGGTCAACATCATCAGCGGGTGGCAGCTGCCCGCCGTCAGCCTGGGCCTGACCCTGCCGCTGCTGCTGCCGCTGTTCATCGCCGTGACGGTGGCCGAGACCATTGGCTCGGAAACCGCGCAGGGCACGCTGGCACCGCTGCTGCTGCGCCCGGTGGACCGCACCCGGGTCATTGCCAGCAAGCTGATCGCCAGTCTGGCCTTTCCCTTCCTGCTGGTGTTCACCACCGTGGCCGGATCGCTGCTGGCCGGCATTCCAATGGGCTTCGGCACCTTCACGGGCGGCACCGGGCTGGGGCCGGAACTGTTTGTGGGGGTAGGGCAACTGAGCGGCGGCGAGGCGCTGGGGCAGGTGCTGCGCGGCAGTCTGCTGGCCAGCGTGATCCTGATGCCGATTGCCGCGCTATCACTGCTGTTCGGCGTGCTGTTCCTCAACACGGCGGCGGCGGCGCTGGGCACCTTTGCCACCCTGATCGTGATGCAGCTGCTGGTGGTGCTGCCCCAGGCCGTGCAGAAGATCCTGCTGCCCTACCACTTCAAGATCTACGCCTACGGAGCGTTCAAGGGGCCTGACGACATCAACCAGGGCGTGATCCTGCTGCTGATCTACACCCTGGGCTTCGGCCTGATGTCGGTGTACGCCTTCGACCGGCGCGACGTCTAGCCCTTCACTGGACGTGTGGGGAGGCGGCAATCGTCCGCCTCCCCTTTCTGGTGGTTTGCTAGGCTGCCCCCATGACCGCGCCCATTCAACTTTCTGCGGGCGGCTCACTGTACGAGCGCATTGGACCGGAGGCGCTGGAGGCACTCGTGACCCGCTTCTACGCGCTGGTGGCCCGGGACCCGGACCTCGCCCCGATCTTCCCCGACGATCTGACGCTGACCGCCGAGAAGCAGCTGGCCTTCCTGACCGGCTTTCTGGGCGGGCCGCCGCTATACCACCAGCATTTCGGGCCGCCGCGTCTGCGGGCGCGTCACCTGCCGCATGCCATCACACCCACGCGCGGGCAGGCGTGGCTGGCGTGCATGGCCCGCGCCCTGCAGGACACGCCCCAGATCGGGGAGGCCGAGGCGCGGGAACTGCACGCCGCGCTCTCGCGGGTGGCAGCACACATGGTGAACACGCCGGAGGGCAAAGCCGGGCAGGGCGGGAAAGCTGGACAACTCTTTTCAATTGACTAGCCGCGTGGAGGGCAGTCCATGCGCGTTTTTCCTAGACTACGGGGTATGACACAACCGCGCACCATTGAGGACCTCCGTTCCGAAATTGATCAGATCAACCGTGATCTGTTGAAACTGCTGTCCCAGCGCGCCGCCGTGGTGGCCCAGATCGGCCACGCCAAGACCCAGGAAGGCCGCCCCAACCACTATGACCCGGCCCGCGAGGAGCAGCAGCTGCGCGAGCTGGAGGCGCTGAATCCCGGTCCCTTCACGGGCGCCACGGTCAAGAGCCTCTTCAAGGAGATCTTCAAGGCCAGCCTCGCGCTGGAGGAGAGCAACGACAAGAAGCAGCTGCTGGTATCGCGCAAGGTCAAGAAAGAGGACACCGTGCTGGACATCGACGGCGTGCGCATCGGCGGTGACGCGCCGCCCATCATCATCGCCGGGCCGTGCAGCATTGAATCCGAAGAGCAGATGGAGCAGACCGCCGAGTATCTGGCGGGCAAGGGCGTGAAGATTCTGCGCGGCGGCGCGTACAAGCCGCGCACCAGTCCCTACGGCTTCCAGGGCATGGGCGTGGACGGCCTGATTCTGGGCAGCCGCGTCGCCCGTGCCAACAAAATGCTGTTCGTGACCGAGGTGATGGACACCCGTGACGTGGAAGTGGTGGCCGAGTACGCGGACATGTTGCAGGTGGGCGCACGCAATATGCACAACTTCGCCCTGCTGCGGGAAGTGGGCCGCGCCCGCCGCCCGGTGCTGCTCAAGCGCGGGCTGTCGGCCACCATCGAGGAATGGCTGTACGCGGCCGAGTACATCCTCTCGGAGGGCAACAACGAGGTCATCCTGTGCGAGCGCGGCATCCGCACCTTCGAGAAGTGGACCCGCAACACGCTGGACCTCTCGGCCGTGGCGCTGGCCAAGCAGGAAACCCACCTGCCCGTGATTGTGGACGTGACCCACGCCGCCGGACGCCGGGACCTGCTGATCCCGCTGGCCAAAGCGGCGCTGGCGGTGGGCGCGGACGGCATTCACATCGAGGTGCACCCCAGCCCCGCCACCGCCCTGAGCGACAACGAGCAGCAGCTGGACTTCGCTGGCTACGACAGGTTCGACGAGGCATTGAAACCAATGATGAAGGTGCCTGCGGGCGTCTGAGTTCAGCGGTCAACAGAGGGGAGTCCCGCACGCTGCGGGGCTCCCCTCTTCTGGAGCGGGCTACGCCTGCCGCGCCACTCTCAGCAGTTCGCCCCCCGCCACTAGCTCCCGCAAGCGCAGCAGATCAGGTCGGTAGTAGCGGTCCTCCTGCATCGTCGGCACGACCTCGCGGATGCGCTCGTAGGCGGCCTGGGCCCCGACACCGGCGCGCAGTTTCTGAAAGTCCAGGGCCTGCGCGGCGCACAGCAGCTCGATGCTGACCACCGTCTGGACGTGGCCCAGAATCTGGCGCAACTGACGGGCGCCGTGCGCGCCCATGCTGACGTGATCCTCCTGGTTGGCGCTGGTGGGAATGCTGTCCACGCTGGCCGGGTGCGAGAGCACCTTGTTCTCGCTGACCAGCGCCGCCGCCGTGTACTGCGCGATCATCAGCCCGCTGTTGAGGCCACCGTGCGCGGCCAGAAAGCCCGGCAGGCCGCTGAGGGCCGGATTCAGCAGCTGCTCGCAGCGGCGCTCGCTGATGCTGCCCAGCTCGGCCACCGCCACCTTCAGGGCGTCGGCAGTCAGGGCCAGCGGCTGCCCGTGAAAGTTGCCGCCGGAGACAACCTCACCTTTTTCCGGAAACACCAGCGGATTGTCGGTCACGGAGGCGAACTCGGTGGCCAGCACGCGGGCGGCCTGGGCCAGCGCGTCGTGGGTTGCGCCGTGAACCTGCGGCACCGCCCGCAAGGAATACGGATCCTGCACCTTGCCACATTCGGCGTGGCTGGGCGCGATCTCGGAGTCGCGCAGGAAGCCGCGCAACTCGGCCGCCACCGCCACCGCGCCGGGATGCGGGCGCAGCCCCACCAAGTCGGCGCGAAACGGCTGGTGCGAGCCGTACAGCGCCTCCACCGTCATCGCCGCCGCCAGATTGGCGGTGCCCAGCAGCGTGCGGGCGTCGGCCAGGGCCAGCCCCAGCAGGCTGCCCATCAGCTGCGTGCCGTTGATTAACGCCAGACCCTCCTTGGCCTGCAGGGTCAGCGGCGCGAGGTTCAGCTCATTCAGCACGTCAGCGGCGGGGCGCACCTCACCGCCGCACTCGATCTCGCCCAGGCCGATGAGGGCCAGCGCCAGATGTGCCAGCGGCGCGAGATCGCCCGACGCGCCCACGCTGCCCTGCGCGGGCACCACGGGATGCGCTCCCGCGTTCAGCAGCGCCAGCAGCAGCTCCACCACTTCCGGACGCACCCCGGAGTGCCCCTGGCACAGCGACACGGCGCGCAGCAGCAGCATGCCGCGCACCACCTCGGCGGGCAGCGGCTCGCCCACCCCGATGGCATGCGACACGATCAGGTTGTACTGCAGCTGCTGAAGCTCGTCCTGGCCCACCCGCACGCTGGCGAACTTGCCGAAGCCGGTGTTGATGCCGTACACCGCCGCGCCGCCCTCCACGATGCGCTCGACGACGGCGCGGGCCGCCAGAATGCGTTCGCGGGCCGCCCCCGACAGTTCCACTTTCTCGCCGCCGCGCACCACGCGGATGAATTCTTCCAGCGACACACTGAGATCAAGAATCATCGTTTCACTCCTCCCACAAAGACATCCCGAACGGGATTGGTCCCCAGGGCATAGGGCAGCTCGCGCCAGTCGGGGCCGCGCAGGGCCAGGAAATCGGCGCGCTGGCCGACACTCAGGGAGCCGCGGTCCGTCAGCCCCAGCGCGGCGGCGGCGTTGACGGTGGCGGCGGTCAGGGCCTCGGCGGGGGTCAGGCCGTTCAGGCGCACGGCCAGCGCCAGGGCCAGCGCCGTGCTGAACAGCGGCGAGCTGCCGGGATTCAGGTCTGTGCCCACGGCCACCACCGCGCCCGCGTCAATCAGCGCCCGGCCCGGCGCGGCGGGCAGACCCAGGTGCAGGGTCACGCCCGGCAGGATGGTGGCCACCGTACCGGAGGCCGCCAGCGCCGCGATCTGCGGCCCGCCGCTGGCTTCCAGATGATCCACGCTCAGCGCGCCCATCCGGCAGGCCAGTTCGGTGCCGCCGATGGCGCGAAACTGATCGGCGTGGAGTTTGATCTTGAGGCCGTGGGCCTGAGCCGCCTCAAAGATCTGCCGTGTCTCCTCCACCGAGAACGCCTCGGCCTCGCAGAACACGTCCACGGCAGTGGCGAGCCCTCGGGCGGCGGCTTCGGGAATCAGCGTTAAGCAGACACCGCGCACGTAGGCGTCCCGGCCCTCGGTGGGCGGGACGTGAATCAGGAGGGTGGAGGTCAGGGCAAACTCGCGGCCCAGGCTCTGAATGGTCCGCAGCATCCGCAGCTCGGCGTCAAAGTCCAGACCGTAGCCGCTCTTGACCTCGGTGCTGGTGGCGCCGGACAGCTGCAGGGCCGTCAGGCGTGGGCGGGCCAACGCCACCAGTTCCTCCACCGTGGCCGCCGCCGTCGCCGCGATGCTGGAGCGGATGCCGCCGCCCGCCGCCAGCATGGTCTCGTAGGGAACGCCCACCGCACGCGCCTCGAAGTCATCCAGGCGATCCCCGGCCCAGACCGCGTGGGTGTGCGGGTCCACCAGACCGGGGACCACCGCAACGCCGCCCAGATCATGCTTTTCGGTTGCCGGGGGAGCCTCTGCGTCAGGCCCCACCCAGGCGATCAGGCCATCACGGACCAGCAGCGCCGCGCGGTCAATCACCGTCAGGTCGCGCATGGCCGCGCCGCGCTGGGGGCCAGGGGCCGGGGTCACCAGCTCGGTAATGCCGGTAAACAGCGTGTCAGTCATGGAACACCTCGCACAATGTTTCCATGATCAGCCGGGCGGCGAAGAGCTCGCTGCGTCCGCTGGAATCGAGGCCGGGGGCCAGTTCCACCACATCCAGCGCCAGAAGCTGGTGCCGCCGTGCCAGCGCCGCGATCAGCCGCAGCGCCAGCGCGTACGAGAAGCCGTCCGGCTCGGGGCTGCTGGTGCCGGGCAGCACGGCGGGATCGAGGGCGTCCACGTCCACGCTCAGGTACACCGGGCGGCCTGCAGGCAGCGCCTCCACGATTTCGGTGAAGCGGGCCTCCACGTCCGTCATCGGCACCAGCGTGTGCCCGCGCGCCCGCGCCGCCGCCACTGCCTCCGGATCATGGCGCAGCCCGCGCAGGCCGATGGTGGTGACGTGGACGAGATTGGGCAATTCCTCGGCGGCGCGGCGGAAGGGACTGGAATTGCTGTAGCGCGTGTCGTTGCGGGTGTCGGTGAAGTCCAGGTGCGCGTCCAGCTGAATGACGTGCAGGTCCGGCTGATCGTGAAAGGCCAGCAGCAGCGGGTGGGTCACGCTGTGATCGCCGCCCAGGAAGACTGGGAAACGGCAGCGTGACCTGACCTGTCGCGCCGCCGCCGCGATGCGCTCGCGGGCCAGCTCCGGCTCCAGCGAGGGCAGCACCACGTCCCCGGCGTCGGTGAAGGTCACATCCTTCAGGTGGGTCACGCCGTCCAGACCGGTGAACGGCGGCACAGAACGCAGGCTGGCTTCCCGCAGGGCACGCGGCGCGAAGCGTGCGCCGGGGCGGAAGCCCAGGGCGATGTCGAAGGGAATACCCAGCACAGCGACATCTGCGCGCCAGTCGCCATCTGGCTGAACCATGGGGGCGCGGGCGAAGGTGGGGATGCCGCCGTAGGGCAGGTGGGCGGGCTGGCTCACGTCCGGTCCCCGATGCCCAGGCTGGGCAGGTCCAGGCCCCGGTCGCGCGCCACGTCCTGCGCCCGCCCATACCCGGCGTCGGCGTGGCGCAGCACGCCCATCGCGGGATCGTTGGTCAGGCAGCGGCTCAGGCGTTCGGCCGCTTCCGGGGTGCCGTCGGCCAGGGCCACCAGCCCGCTGTGCTGCGAGAAGCCCATGCCCACGCCGCCGCCGTGATGAAAGCTCATCCACGCCGCGCCGGACGCAATGCCGATGCCAAAATTCAGCAGCGGCCAGTCGCTCACGGCGTCGGAGCCGTCCAGCATGGCTTCTGTCTCGCGGTACGGGCTGGCGACGCTGCCCGCGTCCAGATGGTCACGCCCGATCACAATGGGGGCTTTCAGGCGGCCATCGGCCACCATCTCATTGAACAGCCGCGCCGCCCGGTCCCGCTCGCGGTAGCCCAGCCAGCAGATGCGGGCGGGCAGGCCCTGAAAGGCAATCTGATCGGCAGCGTAGGTCAGCCACGATTGCAGGCGGACGTCGTCGGGGAACAGTTCCAGCAGCGCCCGGTCTGTCGCGTAGATATCTTCGGGATCGCCCGACAGCGCCACCCAGCGGAACGGCCCGCGCCCCTCGCAGAAGGAATCGCGGATAAAGGCGGGCACGAAGCCGGGGTACGCGAAGGCGTCCTCCACCCCCGCCTCCCTGGCGCGCTGGCGCAGGTTATTACCGTAGTCGAAGGCCACCGCGCCGCGTCTCTGGAGCTCCAGAATGGCGCGGACGTGCGCGGCCATCGCGTCGTAGGCGCGCTTGCGGTAGACCTCCGGCTGGTCTTTCCGCAGAATGGCGGCGTCCTCGTCAGGCGTGGTGACCGGCAGATAGCCCCACATCGGATCGTGGGCGCTGGTCTGATCGGTAACGAGATCGGGCGTCCAGTTCAGCTCGACAAGCCTGGGGATAATCTCGGCGGCGTTGCCGGGCAGGCCGATGGAGCGGGCCTCTCCCGCTGCCCTGTACGTCTCGGCCCGCCGGATGGCGTCTTCCAGGCTGTCGGCCACCTCATCCAGATAGCGGGTTTCCAGGCGCTTGGCGATGCGGGTGGGGTCCACCTCCACAGTGATGCTCACGCCCCCGGCCAGCTTGACCGCCAGCGGTTGCGCGCCCCCCATGCCGCCCAGGCCAGCGGTCACGGTAATAGTGCCCTTGAGGCTACCGCCAAAGTGCTTGTCCGCCGCTCCCGCAAACGTTTCATACGTGCCTTGCAGGATGCCCTGCGTGCCGATGTAGATCCAGCTTCCGGCGGTCATCTGGCCGTACATCATCAGGCCCGCCTGATCCAGACGGTCAAATTCCTCCCAGGTGGCCCAGTTGGGCACCAGATTGGAGTTGGCGAGGATCACGCGCGGGGCGAACTCGTGCGTCCGCAGCACGGCCACCGGCTTGCCCGACTGGATCAGCAGCGTCTCGTCGTTTTCCAGCCGGTCCAGCGTCTCCACGATCCTGTGAAAGGCCGCCCAGTTCCGCGCCGCCTTGCCGCGCCCGCCGTAGACCACCAGGTCCTGGGGATGTTCAGCCACCTCCGGGTCCAGGTTGTTCATCAGCATGCGCTTGGCGGCCTCCTGAATCCAGCCTTTCGCGGTGCGCTGCGGGCCACGGGGAGCACGGATAACGGGGGCGCTGGAGTCGTCGGAGACAGGCTGGGTGGTGGTCATGAACACATGCTTGGCTTTCCGCCTCCCCAATAAATAACTTTTTCCGGATATGGCGGAAAGACTGTTAGAGTCATCGGCATGCGACAGGCGAGCGGGGACGGCAGCTGCCGGTGGATGGAGGGGCGTCGGGCTGCTGGGGCGGCCCATGTTCCCTGCCTCCCCAGTCTTCCAGGAAATTTTCGGCGCAGGTGGGGCGCCGGGCTTCTCCCCACACCCGCGAGATGACCCGCACGCACGCCACCGTCGAGGCCGCCGTCCGGGTGCTGGAACTGTTCGACGCGGACCGCACCGAATGGACGCTGAGTGGGCTTGCACGGCACCTGGGCCAGCCCACGTCCACGGTGCATGAGCAGTTGCAGACGCTGGCCGGCTCTGGGCTGCTGGTGCAGGTGGGGCGGGGCCGCTACCGGCTGGGCTGGCGACTGCTAAAGCTGAGCAGCGCGCTGTACGGCAGCCTGCCGTGGTATGCCCCGGCCCACGACGCGATGGAACGGCTGGCACGCGGCACGCACCTGCTGGCCTTTCTGTGCGTGCTGCACAGCCCACCCACGCAGGACACTCAGGTGCTGTGTGTGGCCCGCAGCGTTCAGGGCCGCGACGGACCGCCGGTGGCCGGGGAACTGGATTTCGAGCTTCCGGCCCACGCCACCGCCAGCGGAAAGCTGCTACTGGCGCTGGCCGGGCGGCCCCTGCCTGCCGCCGCTCCCCGGTTCACAGCCCAGACGCTCACGGACCCCACCGCCTGGAACGCCGAGAGCCAGCAGATCCGCACCCAGGGCCACGCGCTGAGCCAGGACGAGTGGGCGCCGGGCACAAGTGGGCTGGCCGTGCCGGTACGCGGCGAGGGCGGCATGGTGCTGGCCGCCCTGGGCCTGAGCCTGCCCACGGCGCGGATGCACGCGCGCGAGGGCCTGCTGCGTGCCCTGCACACGGCGGCGGCGGCGGTGGGCTGGACCCTGGGAAACCGGGGCTAGCCGTCCATCAGTTTGGGCAGCAGCCGCACCCAGTTGGTGTCCGGCCAGTGGTGCAGGAAAGCCAGCGCCTGCGGACTGAGGGGCGCGTCCAGCTCAATGGCCAGCAGCGCCTGCCCGCCGCGCGTCTGGCGGGTGCAGGTCAGCGCGGCGATGTTCACGCCGTCGGCGGCAATGGTGGCGGCAATGCGGGCAATCATGCCCACCGCGTCGGTGTAGCGCAGCAGGACAGTGGGGCTGGAGGCGCCAAAGTTGACGCCCAGCCCCTGCACCAGCGTCACCAGAATCACGCCGCCGCCGGTGCTGCTGCCCTGCACGGTGACCTTCTCCTCGTCGCCGTACAGTTCAATGTGGGCAGTGTTGGGATGCACGTCGCCCAGATCGGCGTCCCTGAATTCAAACTCCAGACCGGCGGCCTTGGCTTCCTTAAAGGCCTGGGGCAGGCGCGCGTCGTCGGGCGCGAAGCCCAGCAGGCCGGCAACCAGGGCCAGATGGGTGCCGTGCCCACGACCAGTCTTGGCAAACGAGGCATGCAGGCCAATCTTCGCCCGCCGGGGAGCCTCGCCCAGCAGGTGATGGGCCACCAGACCCAGCCGACAGGCTCCCGCCGTGTGGCTGCTGCTGGGACCGATCATCACCGGGCCAATCATGTCGAGAAGGGACATGGAGTGAGTATAGGGGCCGCCAGAGAAACACGTCCGCCGCGCCCCTCGCTGGAGGTCCGCAGAACTCTAGCGGCCCTCGCCACTGATCTCGGCGATGTTCTCGCGTAATTCTTCCAGTTTCTTCTGGCGGTCCACGTTGGGGGCCAGACCATCCGCGTCCACGTTGCCGGTGGCCCCCTGCATGCCCTCCTCAATCACTTCCTGCTGATCGATGTCGCCGCTGTTTGCCTCACGCCGGGTGTCGTCGGATTGGGTCATGGCCCCAGGGTGGCCTGCGGGCGCGGCGGTTGGATGGGAAAGCCGGTCAGGTTCCTTCATGCGGGCCGCCTCCCGCAGGGCCTGCAGGCTGACGCCGGGGTGCTTCAGCGCCGCGCGGACCAGCGGCAGGCGCACTGCGCTGGGAGCGTGGGCAAAGACCCGGAGCATGCTGCGGGCCAGCCGCCTCACGCCGGTCTGCGGCGCAAGAAAGGCATGCCAATCGGCAGCGGGCAGCCGGAAGAAGGCGGCGAAGAACTCACCCAGGCGGTCTCCGGGCAGTTCCAGCAGGGCGCCCAGATCCAGCAGATGCACCTCGCGGGCCGCGCGGCGTTCCGGGGGCCACAGCGCGTCCCAGCCGGCGGCGGCAGCGTCCTCACCCCGCCGGAGGGTCACCGCCACCGCCTCGGCCACCCGTGGGGCGTCGTTCAGCGCACCCGCCACCTGAAAGCCGCTGATCGGATGAACCAGTCCCGCCGCCGCCCCGAAAGCCAGCACGCCCCCCGGCGCGGGCGCAGGTGCGTTCATCGGAAAGGCCACCCACTCATCGGACTCGGTGTTGTGCGGGGGCGTGCCCAGTGCCTGGAGGCGGGCGTACAGGCGCGCGGCCATGAAGTCGCGGCTGGGAGCGGGGCGGGCGATCAGGCTGGTTTCCTGCACGAAGTAACGGTCCCCGTCCAGATGCATGGCGTACAGAAAGGTAGGCTCGGTCCGCACTTCGGCCCGGTCCAGATGCGCGGCGCGGTAGTCCATCCAGACCATTGCGCCCGGCGGACTGGGCGGGCGCTGGAAGTGAGCCACGATGCCGTAGGCCGTTTGCAGCGCCGCGCCGCCCCCGAAGCAGGTGGGGCACAGCAGGCCGCCGTGCCCGGACGCGTCGACCACCAGCCGCGCCGTCCAGTCCTCGCCCGCCTCGCCCTGCACGTGCCACCGCCCGTCTCGCTGCGCCGCGCCGGTCACCCGGTCCTGCGTCCAGTGCAGCCGCCCGCCCGCCCGCTCCAGCAAGGTGTCCAGCAAACGGGTGTTGTCCAGCAGGGCGTAGGGACGCATCAGCGGCGTGGGCTGTGGGCCGGTGTAGACCCGCACGTCGGTCCAGACCTGAGCAGTGCAGGGCTGCGCCCAGGTGGGCAGTTCATCCAGCCACGCCCCGTAGGTGGGCGCAAAGGGCCGGGGCGGGTGCGGGGCCACTATTCGCACGCTCAGGCGCCGCGCAGCCAGTTCGGCGGCCAGCGCCAGCCCGGAAGGACCGCCGCCCACCACCAGCACGTCGGTTGTTGTTGAGAGTGGAGCAGCAGACATTCGCGGCAGGCTAGCGCGTGGGGGGCAGCGGGTCTGTGGGGGTTCGGACGCCGCGCAACTGCCAACGCATCCTAAAGTCCGGCAGGGGCCAACTGTGCGCCTGGCGGCAACGCGGCCGGGGACGCGGCACTAGCCTCTTTGCCATGCGCAAGACAGCACTCCCCTCACGCCCCTTCGCCCGCGCCACTGGCCTGGGCCTGGCCGCCGCCGCGCTGGGCCTGGGCCTGGCCGCCTGCTCGCCTCAGAACACCCTGAATGCCGTGACCTCCACGCGGGGGCTGGACGTGGTCCAGGACGTGCGTTACGGTCCCGCGCCGCGCAACGTCATGGACATCTACGTGCCCCAGAACGCGCAGAACGCGCCGGTGGTGCTGTACATCCACGGCGGTTCGTGGCAGGGCGGCGACAAGGACGGCCACAAGTTCGTGGGCGCGTCACTGGCCCGCGCGGGCTACGTCACCGGCGTGATGAACTACCGTCTGGCTCCCGAGCACCGCTACCCCGACTACGTACAGGACGCCGCCGCTGCGCTGAAGGCGCTGCGGGACAGGGCGAGAAGTGACGGAGGCAGCCCCGACAATCTGTTCGTGATGGGCCACTCGGCAGGCGGCTTTAACGCCGTGGAGGTGGTGGACAACGCCCGCTGGCTGGGCGAGGTGGGGGTACCGGTCAGCGCGGTGCGCGGCGTGATCGGCGTGGCCGGGCCGTACAGCTACGACTTCAGGCAGTTCTCCAGCCGGGTGGCCTTTCCCGAGGGCGGCAACCCAGACGACATCATGCCCGACCGCCACGTGCGCCCCGACGCCCCGCCCCATCTGCTGCTGGTGGCGGCCAACGACACCACCGTGGACCCGTACAACGCCGTCAACATGGAATCGGCCCTCAAGAAAGCCGGGGTCTCTGTCACGAAAACAGTGCTGCCGGGCGTGAATCACATCACGGTCATTGCGGCGGTGGCGCAGCCCCTGACCTTTCTGGGCGACACCCGGCAACAGGTGATCGACTTTATCGAGGCCCACCGGCTGAAGTGACCGGCCGAAGGCAAGTGCCTTGAACCCGGCATTCCAAGCTTCCGGGAAGACGCCGGAAGCTCTCCATTTCCGTTTCAAGGCACTTTCTCGCTGCTTGCTCCACCCAATTTGTCTAAAAGCCAGATGCATCGTTCTGAGGCGCAGGGGCAGGGCCGCTCTCCCCTGCCTTCCCTCACTTCCGCGCCGTACCATGCGTCCATGCTTCGCCACCGCCTGTTTCGCCCTGCCGCGCTGTGCGTCCTGGCCCTGCCGCTGGGCTTGGGCCTCGGCGGATGCCGCTACAACTTCGTGCCGCTGCTGCCTCCGCTGGTGGAGCCTGAATTGCCCGCACGCGTCACCGCCGCCAGCCTGAGCCGCAGCGGCGCTGAGCTGACGGTGACGGCCACCATCCAGGGTCGTTTCGAACCGGGCTACCTGAGCGTGGCGTGGTTCGACAGTGGCCGTGCGCTGGGCACCGACAGCGTGTATCTGGACGCCACCCAGCGCACGGCAACGTTCCGCCTGACGGCTCCGGACCAGGGGGCTTACCGGGCAGTGCTGTCCCTGGGCGGCGCGGTGCTGCGGCAGGTGGAACTGTACGAGGTCCAGCCCTGAACGCTCCCCTGTACCGGGGAGTGGTGGAATGGACCGCCGGAACGCGCGAACGCTTCGTGTGGCGGGCCAGTCAGTTGGAGGCGCTGCGAACCGAGCCGCACGCCGCCCCGGTCAACTACGGCTGTCTGCCTGGCACTCTGAATCCCGCCGACGCCGCCGAGATAGACGCGGTGTGGCTGGGACCGGCGCTGGGGGTCGGCACCACACCAGAGGCAGCGCCACTGGGCTTGCTGTGGCTGCGGGACGGCGATCACAAGGTCATCTTCGCGGCGGATGTGCAGGCCAGGGCCCACGCTGAATTGCAGGCCTTGCAGGCGAGGCTGCTGGCCTGGTTTCCACCCGAACGCGGCGCACGCCTGCTGGGCCACGCGGAGGCGGTGGCGTGGCTGCATTCACTTGGGGCCGCAACAGTGAATGACTGAGCAGCGGCGGGAGCAGAGCGTGGGTTCTGGCCGCCTCCCCTTTCCCTGACGTCGTTGAGGGAAGACGGCAAGACGGGTCTATTCCTGCGCTCCGCCTTCCGCCGCCGACCTCGGCTCGGTCGTCCCGCGTTTTGCGGCGTCCTCTACTTTCCACTGCACCTGCCGCAACAGGCCCCGGAACAGGCGGCTCTCGGCGCTGCTCATCAGGGCGCGGTCCAGCAAGGCACGCCACAGGCGCAGGGTGTGGCGTGCGCGCACCGCGTCGGTGTAGCCGATCAGGTGCATGGTTCCCTGCAGATGGCCGTACATCGCCTCCATCTCCTCGCGGGTGGCGGTCTTGCGGACGCGGTCTTGCGGCTCGTCCTGACCCTGCAGGAACTCGTAGCAGACCAGCAGCACTGCCTGTGCCAGATTCAGGCTGGCGTAGTCGCCGGTGGGAATGCGGACGGTCATCTGGCACTGCTCCAGATCCGCGTTGTTCAGGCCCGACTCCTCCGGGCCAAAGACCAGCGCCGGAGCGGTGGCGGCGCGCACGAAGGGACGAATCTGCGCCGGGTGCTGCGGCATCGGCAGATCCGAGCGGATGCGGGCGCTGGTGCCCACGCTCAGGTCGCGGTCCGCCAGCGCCTCGCGCAGGGTGGGGTAGATGGTGGCGCCCCGCAGCAGATCGGCCGCGTGGACGGCCATCGCCACCGCCGCTGAATCCAGATGGTTGCAACGTGGGGCCACCAGCCGCAGGTCCTTGGCGCCCATGTTCAGCATGGCGCGGGCCGCCGAGCCGATATTGCCGGGGGTCTTGGGGGAAACGAGAACGACAGCCAGGGTCACGGGCGGAATGCTAGCAGGGCGGCGGCGGCAGATGTGGAAACGCGGCTGTCCCCCCCCGGCCCTAACCCAGGGCCAGGATCGGCGTTTCCTCCGTCACGCCCAGATGCAGCGTCAGGTCGTGGGCGAGGTCTTCGGGCGTGTCCCCCCAGGAATCCACGTTGACCCGCGTGATGCCCGCCGCACGCAGGCGGGTGTTGACCGCGTTCAGCAGGGCGGCGCGCAGGCTGGTGTGCCGCCACCCGGAGGCCACGCCGGGAGCGTCGAGCCGGCCCTTGCCACCGTCGATTGCGGCGCGGCACACGCCCACGCCCCGTCCCATATCGTCCAGCGCGATCACGCTGAGGTGCGAGTCGAAGCCGCCCGCACCGTCCGCCGCCGCGTCGGCGGTGACCGCGTGGTGGCCGACACGGTCCATGTAGGTTCGCAGGGCCTCAAGCCGGGTTTCGGGGTCCGGCACGTCGGCCAGCGGCAGAAGCTGAGTGCCAACAGGAGGGTCCACGTGGCGGTACGGCACGCGCCCGCTCAGGCGGCGGTACGCGCCCACCTCACGCAGCCCGGCCTCCAGCAGGACCTCGGGAGGAAACAGGTAGCCTTCCGCGAACAGGTAGACCCGGCCCACCTCCGCGTGCGCCGCGCGGACCAGGGCCAGCGCCGCCTCGTCCCGCCAGGGGCCGGGAAACACGCCACCCACCAGTTCCGACCCGTGCTGAGGACTGGGACGGGTGCCCACCGCCCCCAGCACTTCCTCCCGGTCATTGAGCGCCACAAACCCGGCTTCACAGGCCTCCGCCATCCACGCGAGGTCTCCTGGGGCTGCGCCGTACAGGCCCGCGAAGGCGGGCAGCAGTTCGGTCGGGGACACAGTCCGGACCTCCACCCCTACCGGCACAGGCTCACCGTCCTGTCCAGGCTCACCGGCCCAGCCGTCCGTACAGGGCCAGATACTGCGCCGCCGGCCCCTGCCAGCTGAAGTCCAGCGCCATGGCGCGCTGCATGCGGGCCTGCCACGCGTCGGGCCGCTCGAATTCGGCCCTGGTCTGGGCGCAGGCAGCGCTCAGGGCCTCCGGGCTGGCCTCGGCGAAACGGAACCCGATGTCGGCGGGGACAGTGTCCACCAGCCCCCCGGTCAGGCGCACCACCGGCAGCGTGCCGTAACGCATGGAGATCATCTGCGACAGGCCGCACGGCTCAAAACGGCTGGGCATGGCAAACGCGTCGGCCCCCGCGTAGATGCGGTGGGCCAGCGGCTCGTTGAGGCCTCCCATAAAGGCCACACGCGGGTGCTGCGCCCAGCCGGACAGCGCGGCGGTCAGCAGCGGATCGCCGCCGCCCAGCACCACCACGTTCCAGTGGGGCGTCAGCTGGGGCAAGGCCTCGATCAGCAGGTCGATGCCCTTCTGGTCGGCCAGCCGGCTGACCACGCCGAGAATCGGCGCGTCGTCCAGCCCGAACTCTCCCCGCAGCAGCGCGGTGGCCGCCGCCTTGCCCGCCGCGTCACTGTACGGCGGCACGTCCGGGTCAGTGCGCGGGTTCCAGCGCTCCTGGTCCAGCCCGTTGAGGATGCCGGTCAGTCGGCCCTCAATGGTCAGGCGAACCAGCAGGCCCTGCAGGCCCTCGCCGTACTCGGGGGTGGTGATTTCCTGAGCGTAGGTGGGGCTTACCGTGGTCACGGCGTCCGCAAACACCAGCCCCGCTTTCATCAGGTTCAGGTCGCCGTGAAACTCCAGCGCGTCCGGCCCCAGCGCCCACTGCGGCAGGGCAGTCCAGCGCGCGGCCTCCTCCATGTTCCAGCGGCCCTGGTACTGCAGGTTGTGGATGGTGAACACGGTCCGCAACCCGGCCAGATGCGCGTAGGCCAGCACCAGCCCCGATTGCCAGTCGTGCCCGTGCAGCACGTCCGGCTTGATCCCCATCTGATGCAGCACCGACAGGACCGTGCGCCCGAACAGGCAGAAGCGGTACACGTCGTCCTCGAAATACAGCCCTGGACGGTCAAATTCCGGCAGCCCGATAAACAGGTACTGAACGCCGTTCTGAACGATCTCACCCACCCGCACGTCACGGATTGGAGAGGGACCGGCGGTCAGCTCCGGCGAGGTGCCGCGCCAGATCTCGGCGGGCTGCCCGGCCAGTGAGCCGTACCACGGCGAGACCACGGTGGTCTGCGCCCCCTGGGCCGCCAGCACCTCGGGCAGAACCCCCAGCACGTCCCCCAGCCCGCCGGAACGGGAAAATGGAAAGACCTCGGATGCCACATGAACAACACGCATGTCGCTCACTGTACCCGTCTGCGCCGCCAGAGGGCCGCAGCGGTGGTAGACGACGGCAGCGTGGGGGCCGCACCATCCGCCCACGGTGTGCCATCAGCGGCGCAGCGGGTGGGAGAGGCCCTGGCCTACTGCGCCCCGTCCAGCGCCCGGCGCAGCCGCTCCAGCGCTTCGGTCAGGATCTCGCGGCTGGTGGCAAAATTCAGGCGGACGAAACCCTGAGACGGAGCCTTGAACTCCTCCGGGGCAAAGGTGGGGCCGTCATGGACCGCCACCCTGGCCTCCTCCAGCAGGAAGGTCTGCATGTCCCCGGCGCGCGGGCAGTCGCGCAGGTCCAGCCACGCCAGGTAGGTGCTTTCTACCGGGTGAAACCGGACGGCAGGCAGATGCTCGCGCAGGTACTCCGTGAGAAAGTCGCGGTTGGCACGCAGGTAGGCCACCGTGTCGGCCAGCCAGGGGCCGCCGTCACGGAGGGCCGCCTGCCACATGGTCACGCTCATGGCCCCCTCGTGACCCATCAGGCCCCCGGCGGCGGCCCGCACGCGTTTGACAAGTTCGGCATCGTGGCCGATCAGCACGCCGATGCCCAGGCCAGCGGTGTTGAACGCCTTGCACGGTCCGGTCACGGTGATGGTGCGGTCACGGACGCGCTCGGCAGCGGCAAAGGACTCGAACGGCCCCTCGGTGAAACGCAGATCGGCGTGCAATTCGTCGCTTAGGACGTACAGATCATGCCTGACCACCAGATCGCGCAGTTTTTCCAGTTCGTCATGTGTCCAGACGCGCCCGGTAGGATTGTGTGGATGACACAGCAGCATCAGGCGGGCGTCCTGCGCGGCAGCCTCCATGCCGTCCCAGTCGATCTCGTAGCCACCGGAACCGTCCAGCAACGGCACGGCAGCCACTTCACGCCCCAGCCCGGTGATGCTCAGGTGAAAGGGGTGGTAGACCGGGGTCATGGTCAGCACCCGCTCGCCGGGCTGCGTCAGCGCCGCCACCGACGCGTAGATGCCCGGCACCACACCCGGCAGCATGGCGAGGCCGCCCTCGGGCAGGCCGCTCAGGCCGTGCGTGTCCAGTTTGGCGCGCAACAGGCTGTCCAGTACCTTATCGCCCATCAGCTGGTGGTAGCCCAGGCTGCGCTCCAGCCGCTCACTCAGCGCCGCCAGGATCGGGGGGGCCACCGGGAAATCCATGTCGGCAATCCACATCGGGATCACGTCCTCGGCGTACAGCGTCCACTTCAGCGAGTCCGGGTGGCGCAGTTCGGCGGGGCTGAGCGTGGGATACGCGGGCAGATTTTCCGTCTGGGTCATGGGGAAAGGATACGCCGGACCAGCGCGGCGGGGAGCAGTCCACCCCTGGGCGGCAAGAGAAAGGGCCGCACAGACGGCAGCCCTGGTGTTTTTCTGAGTGCGGCCTATATCTGCTGGTCCCCGCCGCGCCCCGACTCGCCTTTTTGCAGCGTTGTGCTTACCTCGCCGCTGCGTCCGCCCGAGGCCCCCCCATGCTCGCTGCTGCCAGTCATCAGCAGGCCCAGGCCGGTCTCGGTGGCCTCGCTGGCCGGAACCTCGCCCACCACCCGGCCCTCGTACATCACCAGAATGCGGTCTGCCAGATTCATGACCTCGCCCAGGTCGGCGCTGATCAGCAGCACGGCCAGTCCCTGATCGCGCGCCTCCACAATGCGGGCGTGAATGAACTCGATGGCCCCGATGTCCACCCCGCGCGTGGGCTGGCTGGCCACCAGAATCTTCGGCCCCTTGCGCATCTCGCGGGCCACGATCAGCTTCTGGGCGTTGCCGCCGCTGTACTGCCCGGCGCGCAGGCTGGCGCTGCGGGGCCGCACGTCGTACTTCTCGCTCAGTTCGTGGGCGTTCTGCTGGATCACGTCCAGGTTCAGGAAACCGAACCGTCCGGCAAAGGGCGGGCGGTCCTGCTCGCCCAGGATGTAGTTCTCGGCGGTGGTCATGTCCAGCACCAGCCCGCGCTCGTTGCGGTCCTCGGGCACGTGAGACAGGCCCGAGGCCTCCACGTCCTTGACCCCTTTGGCCGCCTTGCCCAGATAGGTGATGGTGCCGCTGTAGGAGGTCAGACCGGTCACGGCCTCCACCAGTTCGCTCTGGCCGTTGCCCTCCACACCCGCGATGCCCACAATCTCTCCGGCACGCACCTGAAAGCTCACGCCGTCAACGGCGTTGCGGTGCTCACCCTTCACCACCACGTTCTGGATGTCCAGCGCCACCTCGCCGGGCTGGGCCGCCGTCTTTTCCACCTTCAGCGTGACCTCGCGGCCCACCATCATGTGCGCCAGGGTCTCGGTGGTGGCGCCCTCGGCGGGAATGGTGCCGATCATGCGCCCGTCGCGGATCACGCTGATGCGGTCGCTGATCTGCAGCACTTCGTGCAGCTTGTGGGAGATAAAGACCACCGCGTTGCCACTCTTGGCGTACTGACCCACCAGAAACTCGAACAGTTCGTCGGTCTCGCTGGGGGTCAGCACCGCCGTCGGCTCGTCCAGAATCAGGATGCGTGCGCCGCGGTACAGGGTTTTGAGGATTTCCACCTTCTGCTGCAACCCCACCGGCAACTCCCCCACGATGGCGTCGGGGTTCAGGGCGAAGTTGAACTGCTTGATCAGATCGGCCACCTTGCGGCGCGCGGTGGCGTAGTCGATGGCCCCACCTTTGGTGGGTTCCGCGCCCAGAATGACGTTCTCGGTGACGGTCAGCGTTTCAACCAGCATGAAGTGCTGGAACACCATGCCGATACCGCGCTTGATGGCGTCGGCAGGATCGTTAAAGTTCACGACCTCGCCGTCGACCACGATCTCGCCGGAGGTGGGCGGCTGGATGCCGTACACGATCTTCATCAGCGTGCTCTTGCCCGCGCCGTTCTCGCCGCACAGCGCGTGGACGCTGCCCCACTTGACCTGCATGGAAATGTCGTCGTTCGCCAGCACCAGCGGAAAGCGTTTGGTGATGCCCCGAAGCTCCAGCGCGTTCTCGGACTGGTGCCGGATCTCTTTCAGCACGTCGGGGGCAGGTGCATTGGGATTGGTGGCGGTCATGACGTCAGTTTAGGGTATTGGCCTCCTGCTGCGGCCCACACGGCGCCCAGCACACGGCGCGGCGCACCCCCGGAAAGGAATGCGCCGCGCCGGTCTCCTGCGTTTCCGGATGGTCAGCGGGGGTACATGGCGTTAAGGGTATTGACGTCGGTGGGGCTGTAGCCGTTGCGCTGGCCCATGCGGTTCAGGTCGACGCTGGCGTCCAGCGGCCGGATCGCCAGTTTGCCGTCAAAGTAGGCGGGGTAATGCATGATCGAGTCGAAATCGTAGGCGCCGTAGCCCGCGCTGCCGCTGCGAATCTCGTACTGGCTCTGCCAGTCGGCGGGAATGTTGGCCCACACGATCTCCACGTACTGGTCGCGGTCGGGGCGGGTCTGCTCGTGAAACAGGCCCAGGGTGTGGCCGAACTCGTGAATGATCGACCCGGTCGAGCAGCGGTCGGCCAGCGTGATGGTCTGCCGCCCACCCGTCATGCCCAGGCCCGAAGCACAGCTGGTGCCGGTGTTGTAGGTGATCTGGACGTAGTCGCGCTGCTTGGTGCTGGTGCGCGGCGTCACGATCGTGTTGGTGGTGGCGCCGATGGTGCTGGCGGCCTGGACCACCCGGTCACGAATGGCCTGGGGCACGTTGCTCGCAAAGGTATACGGCACGGTGCGCCCGGCCCAGCGGTAGCGGGTGTCGACAACGTAGGTGCCCTGCTGCGTGAGCTGACCGGCCTCCGCGACGATGATGTCGTCCTCGATCATGACGTAGCCGTCTTTCACGAAGCCGGTGACCTGCTGACGGCTGCCGTCGGGCAGAATCATCGTCACCGAACGCGAATCGGCCTTGGCCTGGGACGCGCCGTCCGGCACTGGAGAGGGGGAGCAGGCCGAGAGACCAAGGGCCAGAGACAACAAGACCGCAGCGGTGTTGCGCATATATGTTCCTCCTGTGTGCTGTGGGCCACACGCTATCCGCTGACAAGACGGTTGTAAGCGAATTTTCCGTCATTGGCGGCGGCGCGCCGATAGGCCCCGCTCCAGAAACAGGCCGCGCCGGACACCGGCTCCTGCCACAATACCGGGCATGGAATCCTTCTGGCTGGCCGTCACCAATCTGGGGCGCGACGAGGTGTTCATCGTGGTGCTGGCGCTGTACACCTGGCTGTTCAATCCCGGCGGCGGGCGCACACTGGGCGTGGTGTTCGCGGGCAGCTACCTGGTGAACTCGGCGCTGAAGTACGGGCTGAACCTGCCGCGCCCCTTTACCAACGATCCGGGGCTCGTTTCAGACACAGTGCGGGCCACAGGCGGCGGCCCAGGTCTGCCCAGCGGCCACGCGCAGATGTCAGCCACGCTGTGGGGAGGCATCGCCGCGCAGGTGCGGCGGCCCGGCATGTGGGTGGTGGCCGGGGTACTGATCGCCCTGATTGCCGTGTCGCGGCTGGCCCTGAACGTGCATTACCCCTCGGACGTGATCGTGGGGCTGCTGCTGGGCGGGCTTGCGGCGCTGGTGGCGGGCCGCGCGGCCTTCGTGGACGCCGGAACGTGGCGCTGGGCCGTGCCGCTGGCCGCCCTGCTGGTGGCCGCCTTCCTGCCAAGCGGCACGCCGCGCGAGTATGGCACCGGCCTGGGCCTGTTCGCGGGTTTCTGGTACGCCCGCCCCACCTTCGCGCCGCCGCGTGACATAGTCGGGCGGCTGGTTGTGGGGGGGCTGGGCCTACTGATCGTCTTTGCCGTGTTCTTCGGGCTGGGGGCGCTGCCAGAGGCAGTCAAGAACATCGGGCTGGTGCGGGCGCTGCGCTACGCTGTGCTGGTGGTGGTGGCCGTCGAGGTGGTCCCTGCCGTCCTGCGCCGCTGGATGCCGCGCACGGCGCTGGCCACGCCGGTCCGCATGGCCCACCCGCAGCCGGAAGGCACGCTTCCGCGCTGAGAGGGGCGCGAAACCTGAACCGTTGAAGTTCCAGAGTCACAAAGGCTCCACTATGTCTCAGGTTGCAGAATCACCCGTCTTTCGCCCTTTTCGTTCGGCACCTCTCAGCCCTCGCACAGTCTGGGGCCTCGCCGCGCTGCGGGCCAGGGGTGAGGGCTGTTGCACATGGGTGACGGCAAGCGCGGCATCATTGCCTGTGGCATCCAGCACGGCGGGCGCGGCAATCACGCTCTGCCGGGGCCAGCATCATCAACGTTTCGCCACAACACGGCGTGGAGATTCTGAGGGAGTTCAAGGGTGCGCCCGGTTTTGGCATTCCCCCACCCCGACACCATGCGAATCATGCTACGCCCCATCACCGACGCTGACCTGAAGGCCATTGCTGCCTACATCAGCATGCAGCAGTAGCCCGGCGCTCCTGCCTCCGACCTACCGCCTTACCGCACCCGCACGCTCCGGCTGGCGGGTTGTTTTCTGATCCAGGCCACGAAACGGCGCACGTCTTCATGCCTCAGCAGCGTGTCCACCGTGCTGTAGTCCTGCGCCAGCTCGGCGTTGCTGAAGGTGCGGTGCAGGAACTTGTGGCAGGGGCCGCACAGCGCCGCAGTGGGCAGGTCCGGTACGCGCGTCCCACGCCGCCGCCCCTGCGAGCGTGGAATCAGGTGGTGCTCGGTCAGGTTCGGCGCAGCCCGCTCACACAGGGCGCAAATGGGCACAGCCGTTGCGGGCGGCGGCCAGGATGTTGCAGGAAGGCGGCGGGCCATCGGGTCTGAAGCATAGGGGCCATTCCGTGGCAGGAGTGTGGCCCGAGGGCCAGAACGGGGCAGCAAGCGCAGGACCACAATCCAGCGCAGAGGCCGGGAAGCGGATGCCGCCCGGCCTCTGCGCCTCACTTCCGTCCTACAGCTTCGTCAGATTGGGGTATTTCATGATGGCCTCGTCCTCGCTGAGAAACTCGCCCGGCGCGTCGGGGCTCCAGACCACCTCGGCGCGAATCAGGTCCGAGGCGTTGACGCTGCTGATGATGCTCAGGGCGGCCCGCGCCTCGGCGGCGTTGGTCACTCCGGCGGGCGGCAGGTTGCCCAGGGCATGGGCAGCCACGGCAATGGTCACGGCCAGATACATGTCGGCCGCGTCGCCCTTGTACTGGTAGTCCCCGCGCTGGGTGAAGCCCGTCCTGGGGTCCTTGTTCTGGTAGTTGCTGGTGGTCTGCTGGGTAAAGGCCGCGCGGGCCTCGGTGGCCCAGGCGCCCACCTGGCTGTCGGCGGCGTTGGGCGCACCCTGGGCGCGTTCCACGCTGCCGTACACCCAGCGCTCGGGGTGACGCAGGGCCACCAGCGCGGCCTCCTGAAGCATGCGGGCCAGCCCCTCATTGGTGTCGGGATCACCGTTCTGCGCCACCTCTTGCAGCGCCTTCTTGACCTCATCGCCCTCAGCCAGCAGCAGCTGCACGCTGACCGCCTGGGCGGTGCCGCTCAGCGAGCCCAGCGCGGCCAGACCGCCGCCGCCGCCCGCACCCAGGCTGCGGCGCATGTACCCCACCACCATGAACACCAGCACGCCCACGATGATGATCCCGATCAGTCCGGAGCCGCCGCCGCCGCCCCCGTAGCCGTAGCCGCCCCCGTTGATGATGATCGGACCGGAGTATCCACCGCCGGAATACCCACCCCCGCGCGAGAAGCCGCCGCCGGAGCTGCCCCCGAAACTGCCACCGCCTCCCCCACCTCCACCGCCGGAGCTGCTGCCGCCAAAACCGCCGCCCGACTGCGCCAGAACCGTGCCGGCAACGCCCAGTCCCGAGAAACTCAGGCCGCCCAGCGCCAGCACCAGGGCGGCCAGCCAGATCATCAGACCACGCGGACGGAAACGTCGGGCAGGGGGGCGAGAAGCGTTCATGCCCGCAGTCTACGGCCCCGGCGTGTTCAGGGTTCCCTTATCCGGTTTTTCACGCTTGCGGCGCGGCGCGGGTAGACTCAGCTGTGACCTCCGAACCCGAACGCACCATTACGCTGAGCCCTGACGAGTGGCAGGACTTCCAGGACCGACTGTACGAGCGGGATGACCGCCTGGAACTGCGGACCCCCGACACGGTGCTGGCCCGCGGCGAGCAGGTGGACGCCTATGTCCTGAGCGGCCACGCCGAGGCCCTGAACAGCGGCGAGGTGGACGGCGACGTGTGGGGCACCCTGGAGGACATCGACGAGACGGCGGCGGACGAGGAGGAGGCCTGGGAAAGAATCGTGGCCTTCTACCTCGGCCGGGGCGCCGTGCTGGTGCGCGTGACCGGCCATGACGAGCCCGAGGAGTGGCTATTCACCGAGGAACTCGCGCGGCGTCTGGGCCTGTTCGGCATGAGCCAGGCCGGGTAAACCCGCGCTGAACCGTGGCTCATCCCACACAGATGAGGGGCGCGTAAGCTGCTTCTCATGTCTAACCACAAACCTCATTTTCCCACCAAACGCCTGCTGGTCCTGGGCGCCCTGATCGGCGCGGGGGCGTATTACTTCAGCCGTGAGCAGAACCGCAAAGCCCTGGACGTCAAGCTGGCCGAACTGGGCCTGAAAGACGCCGCACAAGACGTGGGCAGCAGCGTTACCAAGGGCTGGGAGAAGACCAAAGACGCCGCCACCCAGGCCGGACATGTGATCGCCGACAAGGCGGGCGAGGTCAAGGACGCCGCCAGCGGAGGTGCCGGGGCCGCCGTGGACAAGGCCAGGGAAGTTGCGGGTGACGTGAAGGCGGCGGTGGGCCAGGCAGCCGGTCAGGCCAGCGACGCCGCCGGTGACGTGGCCAAGACCGCCCAGAACAAGGCGCAGGATATGGGCCAGGAAGCCAAGAAAGCCGGGCAGGACGTCGCCGCCCAGGCCCAGGACCGCGCCGATCAGTTGAAAGACAAGGCCTCGGATGCTGTGGCCCAGGCCAAGGATAAGGCGCAGGACGCTGCCGCCGACGCGAAAGACAAGGCCCAGGCCACCGCCGCCCAGGTCAAGGACAAGGCGGCAGACGCCGCAGATCAGGCCAAGGACAAGGCAGCCGACGCCAAGGGCAACGCCCGCGACTTTGTTGCCGAGGCCCGCGCTGAGGCCGAGAAACAGGCCGCAAAGGCCGCTGAAGAAGCCACCCAGCACCAGGGCGGCGAGCTGAGCAGCAATGCCCGCAACGCCGCGCAGGACGTCAAGACGAACATGCAGAACGCCCCGCAGGATGCCAAGGCCGGTGCCCAGAAGGCTGCCACAGACGTCAAGAACGCGGCCAACGACACCAAGCGCAACCTCTGAACTTGATCCCGGGAAAAAAGCCTCCCCATGTGGGAGGTTTTTTTCCTTCAGGTCTGCTGAATCTGTTCGAGGGCACCGTCCACAAATTCCTGGTGCCGCTGACGCATCTGCCGTTCCAGCCCCTGCTCCAGACCCCAGTCGCCCAGTCGTCCACAGAGACGCAGCGCCGCGCGCAGATCCCAGTGCGGTAGAACTGTCATGTTCGCGCCGCTCAGGACAGCGTATTCACTCGTGAAGGCGTGCAAGGCCTTCACGCCCAGGAAGAACAGCAGTTCCAGCCGGGCATTGCCGACGTCGGCCAGCGGATCGCCCCGCGCCGCGTCCTCCCAGTCGATCACCGCCGTCAAGCGGCCCCCGGACCACAGGATGTTGCCAGGCCAGACATCACCGTGCAGCACAACGGGCCGTGTAGAAAGCGGTGTGTCCAGACGGTTCAGGGCATCACGGATACGGCTCTCGGACAGCGACTCGTCAGGCTGCCTGGGGCATGGGCTAGGCAATGCGAGCGGGCGCAGGAAAGAGAACCTGGTGGGGGGAATCGCGTGCAGACGGGCGAGGAAGGCGGCCATCTGGCGCACGCAACTGGCCCCGTCAGCAGGCTCGAATTCGGGCTGGCCCTCCATGAACTCGGTGACCAGCGCGCCCGTTTCAAAATAATGCGGCTGAGGCACAGGCAGATGGGCTGCGTGGAGTGCCCGCAGCACCCTGAACTCCTGCCGGGCGATGTCGGGATTGGCCTGCAAGTCACGTGCCCCGTATTCGCGCACCACCAGACGCTCGGCCTGTCCGTGGGCCAGACGTATCTCAACGGCCGTCACACGCGCAGAGACGCCGCCCGCCAAGGGCCAGGAACGGACGAGTAGAGCCCCTGACCGGAAATGATGGATCAGCCGGGTGAGGTTGGTCGGTGTGGCCGCCGCCTGACCCAGCACTCAATCCCAGTCGGGCGCGACGCTGGCCGGGTTGGCAAGGCGCTCGCCCCGACCGTCCAGCGCGGCGATGCGCTCCATGTCCTCGTCGGTCAGCTTGAGGTCCAGCGCCTTCATGTTGCTCTCCAGGTGTTCGCGCCGGGTGGACGACGGAATCACCGAGAAGCCCTGCCCCATGGCCCAGGCCAGCGCCACCTGTGCGGGCGTGGCCCCGTGGGCGGCGGCGATCTCGCCCATGACCTCGTCCTCCATGACCCGGCCCACCGCCAGCGTCATGTAGGAGGTCAGGTGGATGCCCTCCTGACGGGCGAACTCAGCCAGTTTGCGGTTTTGCAGATACGGGTGAATCTCCACCTGGTTGGTGGCGATGGCCCGGTCCCCCAACAGTTCGCGGGCCTGTTTTAACAGGGCGATGGTGAAGTTCGACACGCCGATATGGCGGGTCAGGCCCTGGGCTTGGGCGTCGGCCAGTGCGCCCAGGTACTCCTCGGCGCTCACCGGGCCGCGCGGGGCGGGCCAGTGGATCAGGGTCAGGTCCACGGCGTCGGTCTGCAGCTTTTCCAGGCTCTCGCGCAGGCTGGACACCAGTTTGTCGGCACTGTAGTTGTCCGGCTTGATCTTGGTGGTGATGAACAGGTCTTCGCGTTTCACTCCGCTCTGCGCGATGGTCTCACCGATCTCGGCCTCGTTGCCATAGCCCTGCGCGGTGTCTATGGCGCGGTACCCCAGCTCCAGTGCGTCACGGACGGAGTCCCGGACAACCTGGTCTTTCAGGCGAAAGGTCCCCAGGCCAAAGGGCGGCACAGTCCAGTGCGAGGCAGGCCAGTCTGATGCAGTCATCCGGGCATGATGCCGCGCCGGGCGGGCGGGCAACAAGCACCGATTTTCTTTATCTGGGCCTGACGAGATGGGGTGGAACAGCCTGGGCAGCTCAGCTGGGGCAGGCGCACAGGCTCCTTAATCCGATTCCGGGGTCCACAGGTCAAAACGCGTTCCTACCCCGGCCCCTGCGGAGGTGGCCCAGACGGACGCGGGCTGGGGGCGGCGGGTTTCCGGCTGAATGGTCTGCACGCGCACCGCGCCGCTCGCACAGGCGACCAGCAGCCCCTCAGCGTCCATGCCCACAACCTCGCCCGGCCCACCCACCCCCTCCCCCACGCTCAGGCCACCCAGCTTGAGGCGGGCGCCATTCAGGAACGCGGTGGTCTGCGGCCAGGCCGCCACGCCCCGGTAACGGTTCACCACGGCCAGGGCCGAATCGGTCCAGCGCACGAAGCCGTCCTCCTTGACCAGCATCGGCGCGTGGGTGGCCGCTGCGTCGTCCTGGGCCGTGGGGGGCAGCCCGCCCCGGCCCAGCCGCTCCAGCGCCGTCACGATCAGCCGCGCCGCCTGCCCTGCCAGCGCGTCCGACAGGTCCAAGCTGGTCCACTGCGGGGCAATCGGCAGCTCTTCTTGCAAAAGAATCGGCCCGGTGTCCATGCCGGGATCGGTCTGCATGATGGTGGTGCCCGTAACGGTCTCGCCGTGGATCAGCGCCCACTGTATCGGCGCTGCGCCCCGGTACGCGGGCAGCAGGCTGGTATGGGTGTTCAGGAAGCCGTGTCTGGGCACCTCAAGGAGAGAGGCGGGCAGGATCTTGCCGTAGGCGCAGGTCACGGCCACATCCGCGCCGCTGTCCCGCAGCACCGCCGCGAAGTCCGCGTTGCGCCGCAGCCTGTCGGGCTGGGCCAGCAGCAGCCCCAGCTCAGCGGCCCGCGCCGCAACGGGGGGCGGGGTCAGCTTTAGCCCGCGCCCCACGGGTTTGTCCGGCTGGGCCACCACCAGCACAACCTCAAACTGCGCGCGGATGGCCTCCAGCACCGGCAGCGCGAAGGCCGGGGAGCCAAAGAACGCCACCCGCAGGCCGCGCGAATCACGCACCGGCACGCTCGCGGCGCAGGCGGTCTGCCTGGGCCAGATCGCTGATCAACGTCCTGGACTTCTGCTGCAGCGCCAGCAGTTCCTTGCGGTAATCCTCAGTCACCTCGGGCGGCAGGCGGTCCAGAAACAGCACGCCGTCCAGGTGATCCAATTCATGCTGAAACACGCGGGCCAGGTAATCCTCGGCCTCCAGCACCTTCTGGTTGCCGTCCAGATCGGTGTAGCTCACCGACACGGCGCGGGCACGCGGCACACCCTCCTCGTAGATGCCGGGGATGCTCAGGCAGCCCTCCTGGTACGACTTGTCCTTTTTCTTGTTCAGCACGCTGACCACCGGGTTAATCATCACGAAATCGCGCAGCACCCGCGAACGCAGTGGGGCGTCTCCCCCCTCGTCCTCCTCCTCGTCGTCCTCGTACTCCACGGCCACGAACATCCGCACAGGTAGGCCCACCTGGGGCGCGGCCAGGCCCACCCCACGCGCCTCGAACATGGTTTCCAGCATGGCGTCGGCCACCTGCCGCACGCTCTGCGGTCCCACACCCGGCACATTCAGCGGGTCGGTCAGGTTCAGCGGTTTGGCCTTGCGGCGCAGGACCGGATCGCCGTACAGGCGCAGCGGGTACACGCGCGGCGGCGCGGCGGAAATCCAGGTGGGAGTCGTTGGCCCGGTCATAATGCTGTCTGTTTTACCAGAAGGACCGCCCCTGGAAAGGGCGACGCCTCTCAGGTGGAACGAAGCCGGGCCGGTGGCTCAGCTTATCCCGCCACGTTCACGTTTTCCCGCCTCAGTCTCTGGCGGATGCCTCCTGCACATTCAGAGTTCCGGATGTCACCCCGTAAATCTCTGAGATGTGAGTAAATTTGAAGGCTTCTCGGACCAGACCTGAGATTTCGCATCCGCGTCTTGTTGCTAGGCAGGGCAGGGACTTTACAACACTTGGCCCCATCATCCATACTCTGCAGTTGGAGGCCAAACGATATGGCTTATAAGAAACTCAGCGAGCAGGTCCACGAACTTAGCAATCCCCAGCGCAGCGATACTTTTGTCAAGATGTTCCGTGACGCGGTTCGCGACGGTAAATTCGCAGCCGCCTACATGCCCGAACGCTTCACCATGCCCAAACAGTTCACCCGCCGCGGCAGCGAGGGTACCTATCAGCGCGACACCAAGGAAATGCTCTTTGAAGTCACGCCCAAATTCGAGAAATGGTTCGATGAAGTTAACCGCGAACTTGCCGCAGCACGCAAGGGCGGCACCATCAAGCCCACCGTCGAGGCCATCGAGGCTGGACTGGTGGATTTCAAGAAGATGGCCGATGAAACCCGCAAGAAGATGCAGGCCAGCTACGAGAAAGGGCAGGCCCTGGGTCAGACCCGCTCCAAAACCAAGCGGAAGTAAGCCTCTTCCAATAGTAGGGCGCTGCTGATACTCCAAGAACAGCAGTGCTCAGACTGGATAACGGATAACAATAGAAACGCTGCGGAGGACACATTCTCCGCAGCGTTTCTATTGTTATCGCGAATAATCAGGGCAGTACGCCCGTTATTTCGGATACAGGTCCGCGAAGTAGCGCGACGCGGTGTTGGCCCCGCGTCGCAACTGCCCGTATGGCACCGTTACGCTCTCCGCGCAGGCACTGTAGACATGAGGCAGACCATCGGGCGTCAGCGTGAGGCCTCCGCTGCCCAGAGACACGGCGTAACTTCCCTCCATGTCCCGCAATACGTCGTCGCATTCCGACACCGGGTCTGCCGCAGACGCTGCCAGATACAGCGTCTTGAGACGGCTGGGAGTCAGGCTGGGCCACAGGGCAGCGAGCGGCACGGGCTGCCCGGTCATGCGGTCCAGGATCAGGCCCACGCTGAAGTTGTCAGGGTGAGCGCCGCCGCAGAAGTAGTAGACGTCCTCGCGCAGGCTGAGCAGCCTGGGCGTCAGCAGGGTCACGGTGGCGTTCAGGGTGTAGCCCTCTCCCAGCATGTCCTCGGGCAACGAGGAAACGCATTCCAGGGCATCCACGGCGTTGAGCAGCAGCCGGTCTTGCAAGGCGGCCCGAAGCGCTGCGCCCGCACCGGGCACGCGCGGGTAGGTCAGGCCCGACAACGGCTCGCGCACGCTCTGAGTGTCGAGAGCCACCGCCCAGGCGCGGTTGAGCTTGACAAAGGCCAGGGGATCGCTGCGGCGCAGTTTCAGCAGGCCCGGTGAAGACGGCAATTTCAGCGGCAGCTGGGCCACGTTCAGCGGCTCCAGGCTGACCTTCAGTGGGCTGGCGGCCCCCGGTGCCTTCCAGCTTCCGCGCAACACTCCGTCCACCCGCGTCAGCGTGAAACAGCCGGTCACCACCGAGGCCGAGGCCAGCGATTTGCGCACCTCCTCCTGCAGGATCAGGGTCTCGCCGGAGTGGAAGGCGGTCAGGCGCAAGTCGCCGGCCCGCCCCACGTAGAAGTAACGGTTGGCATCGGCGTTCTGGCGGTCCAGCGCCAGGGTCACTGCTTTTGGCCCCAGCGTGCCGGAGTACACCCCGGAGCGTACCCAGGTCGGCGGCCCGGCCACGCCGCCGCATTTCTTCAGGTCCTGTGCTCCCGCCGAGGCCAACAGGGCCAGTCCCACCAGACAGAACAATCGCCGCATGGGCACAGCGTAGAGCAGTGGACCGGGCCGGCGAAAGGGACCCGCTGGGGGAGGTTAGGGGTGCCTGACACGGGGAGACAGCAAAAAGCGGGCCGGGCCGCAGCCCGGCCCGCCTCCGCCAAGCAGTCAGGACGTTTTCAGCGCGTACCCGATGCCCCGTACAGTGCGGATGATGCCGTAGCCATCCAGATCACGCAGCTTGGCCCGCATGTTCGCCATGTGCACGTCTACTACGTTGCTGTTGCTGGGCAGCTCACCGTTCCAGACCTCGCGCTCGATCTCCTGGCGGGAGTACACCCGACCCGGCTGGCGGGCCAGGAAGGTCAGCAGGTCAAACTCCTTGGGCGACAGGCGAACCTCATGGCCGTTGTAGTGGCACAGCCGTTTCTGGGGATGAATCTCCAGCGCCCCGATGGAAATGACCTCGCCGTGCTGCTGATGCCGGAGTTGCACTTTCACCCGCGCCACAAGTTCCTCGGGGTGGAACGGCTTGGTCATGTAGTCATCGGCCCCCGCTTCCAGCAGGTTGACCTTGCGGTCCACGGCGTCCATCGCAGTCAGGATAATGATCGGCACGCTGCTGGTCTTACGCAGGCGACGGGCGATCTCCGCGCCGTCAAAGTCGGGCAGCCCCAGGTCCAGAATCACCAGGTCAGGACTGCTCTCGCGGGCGCTGGTCAGACCGCTCACGCCATCCGAGGCGCTCAGCACCCGGTAGCCAGCCTGCTCCAGCTCGTATTCCACGACGCGGGTGATGTCTGGATTGTCTTCGATCAATAGAATGCGTTGCTCCATAATCACCCTCTTGTGAGGCACCCCCTGGGCGGCGCCGGAAAGGCGCGCTGTCAGCCGAAAGGGAAAACTGCGCCTGCTGGTGAGACCTCGCGCCGGACCGGCGAGAAGTCTCCTCTGCTGTCAGACATGGTAGGGGGCAGCGCAATACTGGGCGCACAAGAACGGTTTACACGTTCTTAACAGCGCCTGCACTTTCTTCAGAAACGCGGGCGGGCTTCGAAACTACATCTGTCACTCAAGAGCCTGCCGCGTCTTCAAGGCAGCATCTTCATGTAAGCCCACCGCCTTCCGGCACCTTGACCGAGTCCACCTGCACCCCGTAGCGCAGCAACAGAGTTTTGAGACGCTGCATGGCCGCCACCGCCCGCGTGCGGTCCTGCTGCCGGAAGGCCACAGTCAGCCGGGCACTGAGGCCGGGGCGCGGCTCCTGCGCCTGAATCTGCAGCGGCCGGCCAAAGGTGGCGTCGTGCATCACGTCCCGCAGGATGCGCGCGAAGGTCAGCTCGTCCACGCCGTCAAGCGTAAAGGCAATGCCCTGCACGTCGCCGGGCCGGGAGGAAGCGGGGGGCGTCATGGCGCACAGGCTAACGCGGCGGAGCCGGAAGGCTGCTCTAGACTGCAGCCATGACCGGCGAACTGCCACAGGATGATTTTTTCGAGGACGGGCTGGACACCGATGGACTGGGCGAGGGCGTGTACATCGAGCGCCTGAACGGGGCCGACCTGTATTTCGAGGTGGCGGGCGACCCCAACGCCGGCGAGGCCCCGCTGGTTTTCCTGCACGGCGGGCCCGGCTACAACAGCTACTCGTTCCGGGAACTGTTCGGCGAGTCGCTAGAGCGCCCGGTGGTGTATCTGGACGGGCGCGGCAGCGGGCGCAGCGGTCCGCTGGAAGACACCGAGCAGGGCCATGAAACCCTGGACCTGGACACCCTGGTGGCCGACCTGGAAGCCGTGCGCGACTTTCTGGGCCTGGAGCGCATCGTGCCGCTGGGCCACGGCTTCGGCGCCCTGATCGCGCTGGAATACGCCCGCCGCCACCCCACGCACACCGACCGCGCCGTGGTTGTGGGCCCCTGGGTTCACTTTCCGGCGCTGGCGCTGACCCTGCTGTCGGAGGCCAGCGCCCTGCGCGGCGTGGAGTTGGAAGACCCTGCCGGGGCCATCCGCGCCAGCACCCCGGAAGGCCAGCATCCACAGGTGGGCGACGCGCGGGTGGAGGCCGCCTTTGGCCTGCTGAACGCCCGTGACCTGCTGAATACCCTGGAATTCGTGGACGCGCCCAGCCGCATGCGACTGGAATTCGTGGACGTGGAGAGCCAGCTCGTAGGGGGCGGCGAGGTGCAGGAGGCGCTGGTCAACCAGGGAATGTGGGAATTCGAGTACCTGCCCTTCCTGGCCGAGATACGCCGCCCGGTGTACGTGATCGTGGGGGTCCAGGACCGCACCAGCTACCCCGAACAGGTGCAGTACCTGGCCGATCTGGCCGACGCCGACGTGACCGTGCTGGACACCGGCCACTACCCCTGGCTGGACGACGAGGAGGCGTTCGCCGAGGCGCTAGAAGATGCATTGAGACGCTAGGCTTTCTGGTGTGTCCATCCTCGAACTCCGCAAACTCTGGGGCAACCGCCCGCTGATTGCCGCCGCAGTCGGCGTACTGATTCAGGACGAAACGGGCCGCGTGCTGCTTCAGCGCCGGGGCGACGATGGCCTGTGGGGCGAACCCGGCGGCGCGCTAGAACCCGGCGAGGACTTTCTAGCCGGGGCGCGCCGCGAACTGCTGGAGGAAACCGGGCTGGTCTGCCCCGATCTGACCCTGCTGCCGCTGCCGGACGGCCTGCAAAGCGGCCCGGAACTGTTTCACCGCTACCCCAACGGCCACGAGATCTACATCGTGGGCATGCGGGCGCACGGAACGCTTCCGGCCTCCGCGCTGGAACAGGCCCAGCCGGACGACAGCGGCGAGACGCTGGAACTGCGCTGGTTCGCGCTGAATGACCTGCCCCCGCTGAGCAACAATGCCAACCGCCAGAGCCTGAGCGTGTTGCGTGCGCGGCTGGGTCTGCCGCCGCTGCCGCTGGAACCCACACCGCCCGCGCCGCCTGTTGGAAACCACCTGATGGCTTTGCGAAACCGCGTGGGGCCGCGGCCCCTCTTTGCCCCCGGCGCGAACGTGCTGGTCACAGATGGGCGAGACAGATTGCTGTTGCTGAGGCATGGCGGAACTGGAAAGTGGACGGTGCCGGGAGGCAGTCTGGAACCCGGCGAGAGCTTTGAGGACTGCGCCCGAAGGGAACTGCTCGAGGAGACGGGATTGCGGGCGGAGGCGCTGGAGCCGCTCCAGATGTTCGCCGGGCCGCGCCACCGCTTCACCTATCCGCACGGGGACGTGGTGGACAACGTGTCGGTGCTGTACCGGGCACATGACGTGACCGGCCCGCTGACCCCCCAGGCGGGCGAGGTGCTGGAAGTGGGCTGGTTCGGCGCGGATGAATTGCCAGCGGAGGAGGAACTGAGCGGGACATTAATTGTGGACAACCTGAGGGTATGGAAAGGGGGCCAGGGCACTTAGCCCTGGCCTCCATCTCACCTCTCCCCTACTTCTCGCGGATGCCCCAGCCCTGCGCCCGCACCGCGCCCATCAGCCGGCTCATCACCGGATCGACTTCCGCATCGGTCAGGGTCTTCGCGCCCCGGAAGACCAGTCGCACGGCCACGCTGCGGTGGCCCTCCCCGACTTGATCGCCGGTGTACACGTCGAACGGCTCCACGCTTTCCAGCGTGTCCCCCGCCTCGGCACGCAGCAGCGCGGCAATCTCGCCGTAGCCCACGGTCTGCGGTGCAATAACCGCCAGATCGCGCCACGCGGCAGGAGCGCGACTGGGATCGCGGAAGCCCCACGCCCTTCCGGGCAGCGGCAGGGCGACTTCCAGCAGAAACGTCTCGCCCTTCAGGCCAAATTCCTGGGCGATTTCGGGATGCACCGCGCCGATCCAGCCGATGGCCTGTCTGTTCCAGACAACCTCTCCGGCAATGCCGGGGTGCAGCGCACTGGGCACAGCGTCGCCGCGCAACTGGCGAATCTCCAGCGCAGCGCCCTGGCTGGCGGCCAGCGCCTCCAGCAGTCCCCGAAAGACGCTGTAGCCGCCCGCCACGCCGCCCTGGAAGGTGTTCGGCGCAAATGGCCCGCGCATCAGCAGGCCCAGCCGCTCGGCCTCGCCGCCCTTCGGGAAGATACGGCCCTGTTCGGCCAGCAGGACGCGCTCGCCCTTGGGATGCGCCAGTGCGGCGCGCAGCAGGCTGGGGTACAGCGCGGTTCGCAGCGCCGTGCGGTCTGTGGTCATGGGGTTGCGAAGGCGCACACTGGGAGCCTCAGCCCGCGCCTTCTGGGCCTCCTCGTCGCTGGAGAAGGTGTAGGTCACCACCTCCTGAAAGCCCAGTCCGGCCAGCGTGCGGCGCAGGTTCTGGCGCTCGTCGTTGGCGGCAGACGCGCCGATGTTGCTCTCGTGGATCCGCAGCGTGGGCAGCGTTTCGGGCAGCTCCGCGTAGCCGTGCAGGCGGGCAACTTCCTCGGCCACGTCCTGCCAGATGTTCATGTCGATGCGCCAGGACGGCGGCGTGACGAGCAACGTGTCACCCTCGCCTGCCACGTCACAGCCCAGGCGGACGAGGATGGCCCGCATCTCCGCCGTATCGATCTCCATACCCAGCAGGGCGCGGATGGCGTCGGCGTCAGCCGTGATCTGGCCGGGGATTTCGGGGGTGCCCACCACCGTCGCGCCCGGCTCCACCGTTCCGCCACCGCACTCGGCCAGCAGGCCCGCCACCCGGTCCGCCGCCCTGGGCGAGAGCAGTGGATCGACGCCGCGCTCGTAGCGGTACACGGCGTCGGTCTTGAGGCCCAGACGCGTGCTGGTCCGGCGCAGCAACACCGGGTCAAAGTGCGCGGACTCGATCACCACGTCCGTCGTGTCGGCCCGCACCCGCCCGTGATCGCCGCCCATGATCCCGGCGATGCCCAGCACCCCCGCGCCCGGCTGGGGCTGTCCAGCGTTGGCCAAGGCGTCGGCCACGGTGGAAATCTCGCGCTCGCGTCCGTCCAGAATCAGCAGGTCCTCGGGGCCAACCGTGTGTGTACCGCCCATCAGATCAGCGACTTCCTCGCCCTGGCGCAGCCCAAAGGCCACCAGAATCTGATCGCCGGTCACGTCACGGCGGTCATACAGCGCGGTGGGCTGGCCCAGTTCCAGCATCACGTAGTTGCTGGTATCCACGATCAGGTCAATCGGGCGCATTCCCGCCAGCGACAGGCGGCGCTGCATCCACAGCGGTGAGGGGCCGTTCTGCACGCCGCCCACCGTGCGCGCCGCGAAGTGGTCACAGCCGAAGCGCAGCTTCTTTGAGGGATCGCGCTCGATGGTCAATCCCTTCGGCGGCAGGCTGACCCGGATCTCGCCGCTCCCGTGAGCGGCGGGACCAGCAGGAGGCAGCTTCAGTTCCAGCTTGAGGAAGGCGGCCAGATCGCGGGCCACCCCCAGGGCGCTCAGGGCGTCGGCGCGGTTGGGCGTGACCTCGATGTCCAGGACGTGATCGGTGGGCCACAGCTCATCCATGGGCGTGCCGGGTTGTGCGGTACCCGCCGGGAAGGTCAGGATTCCGGCGCTGCTCTCGCCGATGCCCAGCTCCTTGGCGCTGGCGGCCATGCCCCAGGATTCGACACCCTGCAACATGCGGACGCCGTACTCGGTGTCGCCCAGCGCGGTGCCGGGCGTGACCAGCGCCACCACCGTTCCGGCCGGCAGGCTCGCCGCACCCGGCGCACCCGTGGCGATCACGCGTTCGCCGTGCGGCCCGGTGTCCAGCGTCAGCCTCGCCAGCTGCGTGCCGGGCATCGCCTCGGCCCGCGTGATGACCGAGAGCAGCACGCCCCCCGGCGGAGTGGGCGTCTTCTCGATGCCTTCCAGCGGGAGGCCCAGATTGGCGAAGATGGGTTCCAGCTCGGTGACCGGCGGGAGGTTGGGAACAAGTTCTTGAAGCCAGGAATAGGACAATTTCATGGTGAAACCTCTTGATGGGGCGGGGAGGAGAAGGGCAGCGTCAGCCAGCGGTTTGGGCGAGGATTCGAACCACCCCGCGCGCCTGCGGCGGCACCAGATTCACGGCGTCCAGTTCCGAGACGTTCACCCACTGGGGCGCATACGAATTCTCGGCGCTGTTGCGAATGCCCTCGGGGCCGTCGCCCAGGCGCATCTCGCCGGAGACGAGGGATACGCGGAAGTAGTGTTCGTGGTTGTCCAGATTGTCCAGCACCAGCACTTCCTGGCCCACCGCCACCACCAGATTGACTTCCTCCAGCAGTTCGCGGGCGCAGGCCTCGGCAGGGGTTTCGTCGCTCTCGATGCCGCCGCCGGGCAGCGTGGCGTAGGCGCGGCCCGCCTTCTGCCGCAGCATTAGCAGGACCTGATCTTGATCGTTGAAGAGGATACCGACAGCGCGGGGTCTCATGGTTGCTCCTGGCCCAGATAAAGGCTGAGCACGTTGATGTGAAGGGGATAGAAGTCTTCGGGCCGGTCTCGCAGGCGTTGGCGACACTCGGCCAGCGGCAGCCAACGCAGATGTCTCGTTTCGTCCGTCTGCGTCAGCGGTTCACCCTCAGCCTCGCAGATGAAGGTGTGCAGGATGATCGAATAGCCGCCCGACAGGTTCTGGGTGATGCAAAACGGCGTGTAGCTCATGACCGCGTAGCCGTTCACGGTGCGGGTGATGGCAGTGTTTTCGCCCGCGATCCGGGTCAGGCGCAGGCCCGTTTCCTCGCCCACCTCGCGGCGCAGGGCGGCAAACACGTTCTCGTACTCGCGCACCTTGCCCGCCGCCACTTCCAGCATGCCGTTCTCGATGCCTGCGCCCGGCTTGAGGCGCTCCTGAATCAGCAGGCAGCGCACGCCACCAACCTGACGGGCAATGATGGCCCCAACGCAGGGAATCGCGAATGTTTCGGGCAGGATCATCCATTCTCCTTCTAGCCCAACTCTCCCCGGAACTGCCCCAGCACGCGCGGATCGTTGGCGTAGAAGTAGCGGATGTCGGGAATACCGTACTTGAGCATGGCAATCCGCTCTGGCCCCAGGCCGAAGGCAAAGCCCGTTTTGCCCTCGTAGACGCGTGGCTTGCCCTCGGCCTCTCGGAGGTCGTCCACAGCCCTGAAGACATTGGGGTGAACCATGCCGCAGCCGCCCAGCTCCAGCCACTTGCTCTCGCCGCGCGGGTTCTCCCACCACACGGCAAAATCCGCGCCGGGTTCGGTGAAGGGGTAGTAGCTGGGCTGGAACCGGACCTTCGCAGACGGTCCGTACAGCCCGCGTGCCATTTCCGCAATGGTGCCTTTCAGGTCCGCCATGCTGATGCCGTCACCCACCACCAGGCCTTCAAGCTGGTGGAACATGGCCTCGTGGGTGGCGTCGGTGGCCTCGTAGCGGTACACCTTGCCGCGCACCACGATCTTCAGGGCAGGCTCGTGGTCCACCATGTAACGGATCTGCATGGGGCTGGTGTGCGTCCGCAGCAGGCGGCCATCCTCCAGCCAGAAGGTGTCCTGAAGGTCACGGGCGGGGTGATACCACGGCACGTTCAGCGCCTCGAAGTTGTGGTGTTCGTCCTCGACCTCCGGCCCCTCGATCACCGCGTAGCCCAGCCGCTCGTAGATGCGGGTCAGGTCATCGTACACGCGGTTGATGGGGTGCAGGCCGCCAGCAGGCAGCGGCAGGCCCGGCAACGTCACATCAATCGCCTCACTGGCGAGGCGGGCGTCCAGCGCGGCGCGCTTGAGGGTGGCCTCCCGCTCGGTCAGGGCGGCGTCGATGGCCTGCCGCACGGCGTTGATCTCTGCGCCGCGTGCCTTGCGTTCCTCCGGCGGCAGCTTGCCCAGTGCGCCCAGTTCCCGGGTGACCAGTCCGCTCTTGCCCACGTACCTGGTCTTGACGGCCTGCAAACCTTCTAATGACTCCGACTGGGCGATTGCCGCCAATGCTTCCTGCTGATGGTTGTCTGTCATTCCATTCCTCCTGACATAAAAAAGCCCCGCCGGACATGGAGTCGGCGGGGTGACGCGCTGGACCAGCTTAGGTCAGCGAAACCCCACAGCGGGTAAAAAGCGAAAGTGGACCCGTGTGGAGCGTCATGGGACGTAAGGTATCAGAAGCAGGGCCAGAGGGTCAGTCGCAGGAAATCCGGACGCCTCCAGAGGCGCGGCCCCACCCGTCTATGCTGCCAAGACAGACGGACATTTCCCCAACAGGAGCGGTGTTACCGTAAGACCATGACCACTGCCGAACGCCCCGCGCCCGTCCGTGACGACGCCATTTTTGACCTGATCGCGCAGGAGGCCGAGCGCCAGCGCACCGGGCTGGAACTGATCGCCTCCGAGAACTTCACCAGCGCCGCCGTGCGCGAGGCGGCGGGCAGCGTGCTGACCAACAAGTACGCCGAGGGCTACCCCGGCAAGCGCTGGTACGGCGGCTGTGAGGTGGTGGATCAGGTGGAACTGCTGGCCATCGAGCGGGCCAAGGAACTGTTCGGTGCAACCTGGGCCAACGTCCAGCCCCACAGCGGCAGCAGCGCCAACATTGCGGTCTACGGCGCACTCCTGTCGCCCGGCGACACCGTGCTGGGCATGGACCTGTCGCACGGCGGTCATCTGACGCACGGCAGCCCGGTGAACTTCAGCGGCAAGAACTATTCCATCGTGGGCTACAAGGTCAGCCCCGAAACGGAACGAATCGACATGAACGAGGTTCGCCGGCTGGCGCACACCCACCGGCCCCAGATGATTATCGCCGGGGCCAGTGCCTACAGCCGCGTCATCGATTTCGAGGCGTTCCGCACCATTGCCGACGAGGTGGGCGCCATTCTGTTTGCGGACATCGCGCACATCGCCGGACTGGTGGCCGCCGGCGTGCATCCCAGCCCGCTGCCGCACGCGCACATCGTCGCCACCACCACCCACAAAACTCTGCGCGGCCCCCGCAGCGGCCTGCTGCTCAGCAGTGACCCCGACATCGCCGCCAAAATGGACCGCTCAGTGTTCCCCGGCCATCAGGGCGGGCCGCTGGAGCACATCATCGCGGCCAAAGCGATTGCCTTCGGCGAGGCGCTGCAACCCGAATTCAAGGCCTACGCGCAGCAGATCGTGAAGAACGCGCAGGCGCTGGCCGCCGCGTTCCAGACCAAGGGCTACCGCGTCGTGTCGGGCGGCACCGACAACCACCTGTTCCTGCTGGACCTGCGGCCCCAGGGCCTGAACGGCACCAAGGCAACCAGGGCTCTGGACGCCAACCACATCACCATTTCAAAGTCCACGCTGCCCTATGACACCGAGAAGATCCTGCACGGCGGCGGCATCCGCATCGGTACGCCCGCTGTAACCACGCGCGGCATGGTGGAGGATGACATGCCGAAAATTGCCGATCTGATCGACCGGGCGCTGAAAGGCGAGAACGTGAAGGCTGAGGTCCACGCCTTCGCGAGCGGCTTCCCGCTGCCCTGAGCCGTCCAGCACAGGAGGCAGAAGGCCCAAACAGACCGCCTTCTGCCCCCCGTCTAGTTCAGCGTAAGCACCGCCCGCAGGTCCTCCAGCACCGCGTCCGGCGTCTCTCCAGTCAGCGCGTGACCCGTGGGCAGGAAAGCGGTGCGCAGCCCCACCGTCTGCGGCCCTGTGATGTCGTTGCGCGGCGAGTCGCCCACGAACCATGTGTCGGCTGCCGAAACATTCAGCCGTTCCAGCGCCAGCCGGTAGATGGCGGGATCAGGCTTGCTCAGGCCCACGGCCTTGCTGATCACCACGTCGTCCACCCGTTCGGACAGGCGGCAGCGGTTCAGGCAGGCGCTCTGCATCTCCGGCCAGCCGTTGGTCACGACGCCGATCCGCACGCCGCGCTCCCGCAACTGCCGGAGGACCGCGTGGGCGTGGACCATAACAACTGGGGCCACCATGAAGTGCGCCGTGAAATCGCCCAGGAGCGTCTGTGCCGAATACGCCAGCCTGAATTCCTGCACCAGCAGCGGCATCACCTCGGCTTTGGGGCGGTAACCGAAATCGTCCAGCGCCACGAAGCGGGCGGCGTAGGCAGCCGGCAGCGTAAACCGCCGGGTGTGGCCCTCAAGCCACCGAAGCACCGTGGCATTCCGGTCATGCAGCGTGCCGTCCAGATCAAACAGAACGGCCTTCACGTCACGCCCACCTGCGGGGCCTCGTCCGGCGATTTGTGGAAGGCCGCACCCTGTGCCCGCACGTCCTCGTGAATCAGGGTGGTGTTGAGGCTGACCGCTGCCGTCATGCCGCTGGCGGCGGCGCTGGTCACGTACTGCGGCGCTCCGGTCATGTCCCCGGCGGCCCAGATGCCGCGCACCGAGGTCATGCCGTTCTCGTTCACCGTCACGCGGCTCTTGTCGTCAAGCGTGCAGCCCAGCGCGACCGGCAGGGTGCTGTTCTGCACCTGGGTCGGGTTAAGAAACAGGGCGTCGAGTTCCAGACGGCTTCCGTCCCTGAAATGCACGGTTGCCCCGTCCCTGCCGCTGATTCTCGCAACAGCTCCGGTGTGCAGCGGAATCCCGATGCGCCGCAGGTCCAGCCTCTGCTCGTCGGTCAACTCGTCGGGACCGTCGGTCAGCAGGGTCACGTCCCCGGCCCAGGCGCGCACGTTCAGGGCCAGGTGATGGCCCTCCTGGTGGCGGCCCAGAACCCCCAGCCGGGCATGGCGGTTGGGCCAGCCGTCGCAGTACGGGCAGTGGTGAACGGTCACGCCCCAGCGCTCGCGCAGACCGGCAATGTGCGGCAGCCGGTCGCGCACGCCGCTGGCAAACAGCAGCCGCCGGGTCCTGGCCCAGCCGCCGTCGTGCCGGACCGCGAAGCCGTTGTCCACTGCGCTGGCCTCGCGGGCGGGCGTGTGCAGCACCGTGATGTCGTACGGGGCCAGATCGCGCAACCCCAGCGTCTTGAGGTCCGTGGGCGCGCAACCGTCGCGGGTAAAGACGTTGTGCGCCGCCGTGGCGCGGGCATTGCGCGGGGGGCCGCCGTCCAGCAGCAGCACCCGCCGCTGCGCGCCGCCCAGGGTCAGGGCCGCGGTCAGTCCGGCCGGGCCAGCGCCGACAATCACTGCATCGTAATGCTGCGTCATGCCGGGGGACCGGGGCGCACCGTGATGTCAGTCAGCGTGGCGTCACGCGGCGCGTTCAGGACGAAGGCGATGGTCCGGGCCAGCGTCTGCGGATCTATAAACGCTTCTGGCGTGTACGTGGCCCCCTCCTGAACGCGTACCTTGCGCTGCATCTCCGTGGCCGTGCGGCCCGGATACACCGAGGTCACGCGCACGCCACCTTCCGCCTCCTCGGCGCGCAGGGCGTCGGCCAGCGCTTTCAGGGCGAACTTGCTGGCGGCGTAGCTGCCCCAGCCCGCATTGGCACTCAGGCCCGCGCCGCTGTTGACGAACACGATGGTGCCGCGCTCCTGCCGCACCCCGGGCAGCAGCAGCCGGGTCAGCTCGGCGGGGGCCACCGTATTGACGGCCAGCGTGTGGGTCCAGACGGCGTGCCCCTGTTCGGCCACCGCGCCCAGTTCCACGACTCCGGCGTTGTGAACGACATTGGACACGCGGCCCAGTCCGGCCAGCGCCTCCTCAAATGTCTCCGGGCGCGTCAGGTCAAGCCGCAGCGGACGGCCGCCCACCTCGGCGCACAGGGCGTCCAGCGCCGCGCCGCCACGTCCGGTCAGGATCAGGTCATGTGTGCCGGCCAGCGCGCGGGCCAGGGCGCTGCCGATGCCGCCGGACGCGCCGGTAATCAGGGTGGTGGGCAAGGGTGAGGACATACGCCCGAGGTTAGCGCGCCGGGCAGGTCCGGAAATATCTCTCCTGAAACCGGGTGGCGCCGATGATGCCCTCATCCGTCCAGCGCGTCCCACAGCGCTCCACCACCAGCCTGTCCTCCAGATCGTCCTGGCGCACGATAACGGCAATGACCGTTCCCCACGCCTCCTGCACAGGTTCGGGCCAGCCCAGGCAGACAGGGAGGCCAGGCTTCATCAGAGCAGCATAGAAACCCGCCGGAGCCTCATCACCCCGGCAGCCCAGAAAGACCGACCCTATTTGACGGTGATCCGCACCGGCGCGGCAGGCACCTTGACCAGCAGGTTGTTGGCGAAGCCGCTCAGCCAGCTTTCCACCATGTACTCACCGGGGGCCAGTTCCAGCTCGCGGGTAAAGGTCACATTGCCCCTGGCCGCAGCCGTCCTGGTTTCCAGGTCCTGCGCGCACAGGCGGGGAGACGCGCCCGGCACCGGGTACACCACCGCGCGCGTGCCCACCTCCAGCACGCGCACCTGCGGGGCCGTGGCGCAGTTCTGATCGTTGTCGCGCCGCACACTGAAGGTGATCGGCGCCGCGCTGCTGCTGCGGATGGTGAAGGTCAGTCCCACCTTGCCCGTCACGGTGCGCGGCACGAACAGGTTGGCCTGCACCTCCGGCAGGGCCACGGCGGCAGCGGCAGGCACCGACGGTGCGGTGGGCGCGGCTGGCGTGGGCAGCGCCGGCTTAACAGGCGGCGTGCCCGGCAGCGGGGCCACCACCGGGGGAATCTCAGGCAGGGTGGCGGGGGCGGCGTCCTGCGCGGCGGCCAGAACGGGCAGGGTCAGCAGGACAGACAGCAGCAGGGCGCGGGGCTTCATGGTTCGTAGCTTAACGGCAAGGCTTGATGGAAGTCTGAAGGAGCGGGGGTGGGGTCCGGCTGAGATGTGGGATGGGCCGTGAAACCCAAGGTCCTGAGCGCCAGGGCAGAACCCAGACATGCCCTCCAGTGTGCCAGAAGGAGCCATAAAGGGCCATGAGGTGGCTGGAGACCTCTGCCCACTGGCCGGCAGGAGCGGCTGCCCGGTGCAGTGGGGGTACGGATTCCGGCCTGTAGAACAGGGGGAACCGCCCACATGGCCCGCCCCTGTCCATTCTCCAAAGCCTTCTAAACCCAAATGGCACCATGCCCCGGCCCACCTCCCCTAGGCTGGAGTCACTCACAACCCAAGGAGGTTCCATCATGGGAGAAGGCAAACCCGACACCACCCCGACCAGTCACTCAACGCAGCCCAACCACCCCGCGCAGGAAGGCCGCAGTCCGCAGGGGGGCGTCAAGGACACCAATGACCTGAGCGACATCAAGGGCGTTCAGAAGACCGGAATGCAGGAGAAGGCCAGGCAGGCCGAGAACCTCCCCGAGAGCGTCATTGGCACCGATACGCTCAAAAATCCCAACCAGCGTTCGTAACCACGCATCTGCACAGGAGTCCACATGGGAGAAGGCAAGCCGCAGACCGAAGCACAGTCCAACGTGTCACAGGAAACCGTGAACGATCAGGCCCAGTGGAACACGGGCACTCCAAAAGACCCCAGTCAGGGCGACAAGCAGACCTACTGGGCGGAGGAAGGCGATGGGCAGGCCAGTGCAGGGGCCACCACCTCCACCGCACAGCAGGTGTCCAGCACCCTCGATCCCCGTCCCGAGACTCAGGGCGGTGACGCCATCAATCCCAGCAGCTTTGGGGGGATGAAAGAAGGCCTGCCGGCCAGCGGCGCTCCGGCAGACCCGGACAAGACCGTGTACGCGGACGACAAGATCTAGCGCACAGCAGACAGCGTAAAAGACCGTGGAAGCCTGAGCGCCTGTTCCACGGTCTTTTTCAGATCTCGATCAGCACATGCTCGGCGCTGAAGCCCGGTCCCATCGCGCTCAGCAGGGTCCGGCCACGCGTGGCGGCCATGAGGGCCTGCTCCAGCACGAACAGGACGGTGGCGCTGCTCATGTTGCCGTGCTCACGCAGCACCGTGCGGCTGCTGTCCAGCGCGCCTGCCGGCAGGCCCAGGGCTTCCTCGTAGGCCCCCAGCACCTTGACGCCGCCGGGATGAACCACAAAGGTGCCGATCTCCTGCTGCGTCCAGCCGTGGGCTGCCAACGCCTCGGCCACGTTGCCGCGCATCATGCCGCGCACCAGGGCGGGAATGTCGCGGCTGAAACGCACCTTCAGGCCGTCGTCCACCACGTCCCAGCCCATGATGTCCTCGCTGTTCTCGATCAGGGTGCTGTACGCGCCGTGCAGGGACAGCAGCGGCGGCGGGCCGGGCACATCCGGGGCCGTGACAACCAGCGCTGCGGCGCCGTCGGCGAACAGGGCAGTTCCCACAAAATTGCTCTTCGACTCGTCGCCCCTGACCAGCGTCAGGCTGCACAGTTCCACCGCCACGTACAGCACGCGCCGGAAGCCCGCCCGCACCAGATCGGCTGCGCGGGCCAGCCCCGCCGCCCCGCCCGCACAGCCCAGCCCCCACACCGGCAGCCGGGCCGCGTGGCGATTCAGGCCCAGCGCGTCGATCAGCCACGCGTCCAGACTGGGGGTGCTCAGGCCGCTGGTGTTGACCACAACCACCGCGTCAACATCGGTAGGCCGGAGCCCGGCACGGTCCAGCGCCTCGGCCCCCAGCCGGGTGATCAGGGCGCGGGCCTCCTCGATGAACACGGCGTTCTTCTCGCCAAAGCCGCGCGGCTGCAGGTACCACTCCAGCGGGCGGGCCAGGGCACGCGACTCGATCTGGGCGTTGCCGAACACGTCCAGCAGGTGGGGCCGCGCGGCCATGCGCGGGAACAGGATGCGGGCCGCCTCCCGGATCTCGGACTGGGCGGCCCGGTAGGGCGGGGTCCCGGTGACCAGGGAGCGCAGGATGGGCGGTGCGGCGGCAGAACTCATCCGGGCATTGTGCCGCGAAATGCCCTCCAGAAAGGGTACGCCAGCAAGATTCAGGGGGAACAGGCCATCCAGCCTGTTCCCCCTGCTGTGCCTTACTGGCAGCGGCGCTACTTCTGGTTCTTCTCCCACTCGGCCCGGCCCACACCGTCAAGGGTTCTGAAGTCCTCGCCGGTCAGGGTCAGGCTGGCGGCGGCCACGTTCTCCTCCAGATGACGGACCTTGCCGGTGCCGGGAATGGGCAGCATCACCGGGCTGCGCCTCAGCACCCAGGCGAGCGCCACCTGCGAGGGGCTGGCATTCAGACGACGCGCCACGTCGGCCAGCACGCTGCCGTCCTTGGCCAGGCTGCCTGCTGCCAGCGGGAACCATGGCAGAAAGCCGATGTTCTCGCGCTCGCAGTAGTCCAGCACGTCCTCGGACTTGCGGTTGACCAGGTTGTACAGGTTCTGCACGGTGGAGACCGGGAAGACCTCGCGGGCCGCCTCGATCTCCTCCACGCTGACTTCCGAGAGGCCAGCGTGGCGAATGACGCCCTCGTCCATCAGCTCGCGGATGGCCCCGAACTGCTCGTCACGCGGCACGTTGGGATCGATGCGGTGCAGCTGCCACAGGTCGATACGGTCCACGCCCAGACGGCGGCGCGAGATGTACGCCTGCTGCTTGAGGTACTCGGGGCGGCCCACCGGCGTCCAGACGTTGGGACCGGTGCGGGTCAGCCCGGCCTTGGTGGCGATCACCACGGTGTCGTAGGGGTGCAGGGCCTCGCGGATCAGTTCCTCACTGACGGCGGGACCGTAGCTGTCGGCAGTGTCGATCAGGTTCACGCCCAGTTCGGGCAGGTGCCGCAGGGTTTCCATCGCGCCCTCGGGATCGGTGGGGTCTCCCCAGATGCCGTCGCCAGTGATGCGCATCGCGCCGAAGCCCAGGCGGTTGACGCTCAGGTCACCGCCGATCTTGAAGGTTCCGCTGTCGGCGGCATTGGGCTGTTCGGTGGTGGTTGATCTGTCGGTCATGGTGGTGCCTCCATGTGGAAGTGTGCGCCTTTGGAAAACAGGCGGGGAGAGGTCAGGGTTGAGCGTGTCCAGAGGTTTGGGGGAAGGCATCGGTCTCCGGCACGGCGCAGGTCTCACGGTACACGAACTGCTCCAGACGCTTGCGGTGACGGCTGCTCCAGTCGATGGTGGGCCGGCTCTGGTCCGCCGGCAGGTAGCCCAGGCGGTACAGCGCCATCAGTTCCAGCGTCTGCGGAACCGCCAGCAGCGTCTGAATCTCCGCCCAGTGGCGCGGAATCTCTGCGGGCGTGCTCACAAACTGAATGCCCATGCCCAGCTCGCCCACCGCGTTCCAGATGTTCTCGATGGCTGCCCCCAGCCCAAAGACGCTGTAAAAGCCCGACAGTTCACCGGGGCGGTACTCCTCTTTGTCCAGCAGCGCGGCCAGCAGCAGCGGGCTACCCGACACCAGCTTGCGGTTGTCCTCGCCCAGCTTCTTCGGCACGCCCAGCTGCCGCATCAGCCTGAGGCCCGCGTCGCTGAAGACCTGCCGGGTAAAGGGCCGCAGCGGTCCCGGCAGATGATCGATGTGGATGCCGTCGCGCTTTTCTTCCATCTCGGCCTGCGAGAAGCGGAAGTAGCGGCGGTAGCGCTGGAAGAACAGCCCGGCCTCGATCAGCTCGGTCATGCTCTGGCCGGCCAGCTCGGCCACCCGCGCGATGGTCTGGGGGTTTTCGATCAGCACAAAGCGCCACGGCTGGGAATTGAAGTGGCTGGGGGCCGCCTGCGCCACCCGCATCAGCGCGTGCTGGTGCTCGCGGCTGACCCGGTCCGGGCGGAACGGCCCGTTGGTGGTGCGCCGCCGGAGCATGCCCTCGATCACCGGGGACGGCGGCACGGGGGAAGCGGACGGAGGTTCATGGCTCATGGCGGCAGGCTAGCAGGCACGGGGAAGATCTCTGCCCCTACCACGCTGCCCAGGCCCCCAGCGCGTAAGCCACGGCGCCGATCAGCGCCAGCCGCCAGTGGTTCGCCCGGCCCGGACGGGTGCGCGGCATCCGCAGCAGCAGCGCCAGCGCGGGCAGCAGCGCCCACCCCCTCTCCCCTGCCCGGGAGGCCAGCGCTCCGCCCGCCACGACACCCGCGCAGACCGCAAAGAACAGCAGGTGGTGCGCGGCGCGCGGGGCGGCCCGGCGCCAGCCGAGTTGCAGGGACAGGCCCAGCCCGCTGAGAACCGCCAGCAACGCGCCGGTCACGAGCAGGGCAATGTGGTGGGCGGACACTTGCCCAGGATAGCGGGCTGTGCATGTTTCCCTGGTGGGCGTATGGTCTGGGGCGATGAGGTTTCATGCTGCTATCCCCCAGCTGGCCCCCGCCCTGCTGGCCGCCCTGACGCTGTGTTCCCTGGGAGCGTGCCGCAAGGCCGGTCCGGCGGGCGGCCCGGAGGATCTGGTGTCCACCCTGCTGTTCACCGCCACCGGCTCCTACGACGCGCAGGCGGACCTGAAAGAGCGCATTCCCGGTGGCCTGCGCCGCACGACCTGGACCAGCAGGCCGCCGCTGCCTGCCCGGAAGGTGGTCCTGCAGTACGACAGCGACGCCCGGCCTCTGGCGTGGTTTCTGACCCTGAGCGCCCCGCAGTTCACCGCCCAGGCCCTGGCCGGCGAGGGCGCGTCACAGGTGAACACCCCGCAGGGCCAGGGATGGCGGCCCGCTCGCGGCACCCGGCTGGAAGACGTGCTGATCCTGCCCGGCCAGCAGGACACCCTGAAGCTCCTGACGCGCGCCTACGTCACTCAGAACGAGCCGGCACTGCTCGGCGCGTTCGGCCCCCGTTGATCCTGCCGGGGGGAGCAGACGAACCGCCGCCCCCGGCCAGCGTCAGGGGCCCTCGGTGTAGAGCCGGCTGGGGTAGTAGTACTTCTGGAGCAGCAGTTTGCCCAGCGCCACCAGCGGCACGGCCAGCAGCGCGCCCACAAAGCCCAGCAGCGAAACGCCCACCAGAATGGCCACCAGCACCGTGACCGGGTGAAGGTCGGTGGTGCGGCTCAGGATGTAGGGACTGAGGAAATTGCCCTCGATCTGGTTGGCCGCCACAAAGACCAGCACCACGAAGACCATGGTCAACAGCACATTGGGCATGGTCAGCGCCAACAGCAGCGCCGGCGTGGCCCCGATGATCGGCCCCAGGTACGGCACGATGTTGAAGGCCCCGGCGATAAAGCCGATGGCGGCGGCGCTGGGCACGCCAATAATGGTCAGGCCCAGCCACACGAACACGCCGATAAACACCGCGATCAGCAGCTGCCCGCGCACGTACCCGCCCACCGCCGTGCCGATTAGACTGCTGAATTCCAGCACGCGCGGTTGCCAGGGACGCGGAAAGATGGCGAGCAGCGTGGCGTTGACACGGCTGTAATCCACCATCAGGTAGATGCTGAGCAGCAGGATCAGCGCCACCTGCCCCACCACGCCGCCAATCTGAAGCACGCTGTTGAACAGCGTCCCCGTGGACGTCAGGGCGTCGCGCAGCAGCGGCACGAGATTGTCACCCAGGTTGGTGGCATAGTTCTGCGCCCCCTGAATAATCTGCTCCCGGGCATTGGTCAGACCGCCCACGCCGAGGTTGGTGAGCCAGGCCGTCATGCGGTCAAGAATCTCGCCCAGCGTGCCGATCTGCTCCGGCAACCTGTTGAACAGCATGATCAGCTGCCCCGATACCGTGACCAGCAGCAGCCCCACCAGCGCAAACAGCCCGAAGAACAGCAGCACCACAAAGAACACGCCCAGCCCACGCGCCACCCGCCCGCGCTGCAACCAGTCGAGCAGCGGGTTGGCCAGATACGCGATCAGAAACGCCACCAGAAAGTCCACGATCACGGTGTGAATCTGTCCGGCCAGCCGGTAGGCCAGGTAGGCGATCAGCAAGAACACGGCCGCCCGCACCCAGGGACTGCGCCACACGATATGGAACGCGTTAGGGGGGGAGCCGGCGTGCTGCCGGGTAAGTGCGGGAGCTGATGTCATTGCCGGGATCGGTGCCGCGCTCCCGCCCGAATCAGGAGGCGGCAGCACCGATGGCTCGGCAGGCCGGGCGCTGTCTGGGCGGTCAGGGCCGGGCGGGTCAGGGGGAAATCCATTGGCGTTCACTGGCACCCACTGTACGTCACCGGGCAGGCCAACCGAACGTACCTTCCGCCGCCCTTCTTCGGCCAGGAAAGGAGCACCGGCGGCATGGACGCCACGCCGGGGTCGTTCGATCTGCAGACTGCATGACCCCTTCCTCATCCCTGGCCCCCGCGCAGGCGGCAAGCTGAAGTGCCTACCATGCCTGCCCTCGGTGATCCCCCCAACTACAGCACGCCCCGGACGCTGGGGCTGGCCGTGATGAGTGTCCTGGGCGCACTGGCCCATTTCACGTTGGGCGCGCTGGACTACGAGCACGTCAGCCGGTACCTGGGGCTGGCGGTGATGCTGCTGGCCGGGCTGCTGCTGGTCTACGGCGTCCTGACCCTGATTCGCTACGTCGAGGCCATCACCTCCATGGAAGACCCCCATGCCCGCACGCCCATGTACGACACCCCGCACGAGCGGCTGACATATCACCTGGGGGTGGGCCTCAACGGGCTGGCCGCCGCGTCCGCGCTGGCCTGGGCGGTGGGGGGCGAATTGCCGGTGTGGCATCTGGCTGCCGGGGCGGCGAATCTGTTCGCGGTGTGGCTGGCGTGGCTGACCCGGCCCGTGACGGAACGCCCGTAGGCGGGGAGAGGACGATCAGTCCCTGCCATGACTTTGCTCCCGCCTTCCTCCCGTTCACGGTCCCACCATCTCGATCAGCACTCAGTCCACCCAGTGAGCGGCCCCTTCACGTCCCAATCTGTTGCGTTCCAGTGCGGATGCAGACGTTACCATGAAGGGGTGATGAACCGCACCACGCTGAACTGTTCCCTGCCCGGCGTGCCTGATTGCCCTGGACAGGGCCGGTCCCCGCATGGGTGAGGCGGGCCGCCGGGACCGCTGGCCGGCGGAGTTCGCCGCCGCCGCGGAGCGCCCTGACCGTGGGCACCGTGACGACCTGACCGGGTTGCCGACGCGTCAGGCGTTTCTGGTTCATCTTCAGGCCCTGTGCGCGCAGGGCACCGGCAGCCTGCTGCTGTGCGATCTGGATCACCTCAAGCTGATCAACGACACCCTGGGGCATCCGGCTGGCGACGCGGCCATCGCGGCCGTTGCCGGAACGCTGCGCGACCGTTTGCAGCCCGGCTGGGCGGCCTACCGGCTGGGCGGAGACGAGTTCGCGGTATTGGCCCCGGTGACCGCCGAGGAGCTGGAAGACTGGGTCCGGCAGGCGATGGCGGCGCTGGTGGTGCGGCCCGGTCAGCCCCTGCGGCTCAGCGCCGGCGTGAGCGGCCTCTCTGCGGCCCGCACCCCCCAGGACGTGCTGGCCGGGGTGGATCGGCGGCTGTACGCGGCCAAACGGCGGGGCCGGGGCCGGCTGGTCAGCGACGATGACGCGCCGGAGCAACCGGACCCGGATCCTCGCCTGCTGGAACGCGACACGCCACTGGCCGCGCTGACCATACACCTGCAGGCCGCGCTGAACACGTCACCGCCGGACCGCCCAGACGGTGGCGTGACCGTGGACGTCCACGCCGGCCCCGGCGGTGGCCTGAGCGCCTTCTTGCGGGTGGCCGACCGGGCCGCGCAATTGCTCGGGTACCAGACGGTGACGGTCCAGGGCACCCGCAGCCGGCGCCTGCGGCAGTACGGAGCGTGGGCCAGCGCCACCCTCAATGGCACGCCGGTGCACGGTCCTGCGGGCGGACTGGGAACGGGCAGCGCGGCCGCCGGCCGGGGCATGCTGGGGCGGCTGCCGGACATCCTGCCCGACCCGGACCGGCCGCTGGCGCTGCTGCTGGACCGCCCCGAGGATTTTGATCCGCACACCCTGGAGGCCATCGCCCCGCTGCGGGCCGTCGCCCGCGTCTGCGTCATTGGCCGTTGCGCGACTGGCAACCCCGAGCCGTCACCCGCCCTGCCCCTGCCCGGTGCGCCGGATGCGGGGGCGGCCCCGCCCGTCATCCAGCTGCTTCCGCTGTCGGACAGCGCGGTCGGCGCGGTGGGGGGACGGCTGGCCGGGGGGCCACTGGCCGGGCCGGTGCAGGCTTGGCTGGCGCAGCGCTCCGGGGGCGTTCCCGCCGAGATCGGGCGCTGGCTGGGGGCGCTGCTGCTGGAGGCCAGGCTGCGTCACGAGGACCCAGCGCAGCTGGTGGAGGCTGAGCCGGAACGCGCCGGAGCTGGAGGTGACTGGCAGTGGAGCGCGGCAAGGCATCTGCCCCGCCCCGCCTACCACAACCGCCCCTACCTGTGGGGTCGGGCCGCGCTGTTTCACGCTGCGCTGGCGGCCCTGGGGCGCGGGCCGGTCGTGGTGCTGACCGGCCCGGCTGGCCGGGGCCGCACCCGGCTGGCCGAGCAGCTGCTGATGGAATACGCCCCGCACATGCCCGGCGGGGCGTGGACCGTCTCGCTGGCCGGAATCGGCCGCACCGAGGAGCTGCTGAGCCGGCTGGCGCAGACCCTGCTGGGGCAGCCGGCAGACCTGGGTGGACTGGAGAGCGTGGGCCGCCTGCTGGCCCGGCGGCCCACGTTGCTGCTGCTCGATGACCTGCCGCCGGGCGTCGGGAGCGCCGCATTGGAGCGGCTGCTCAGTTTCGCGCCAGACACCCGCATGATCATCACCGCGTACCATCCGCTGGGCCTGCGTGGCGAACAGGTGCTGGCGCTGCCGCTGCTGGACCCGGACGTGGTCCGCGAGGCGCTGCGTCCCTACCCCCAGGCGGTGGACCCTGCCCTCGCCGCCCGCGCCGCCGACTGGGTACGCGGTGAGCCGAACCGGCTGCAGGACGTGCTGCGGGTGCTGAGCATCGACCCTTCGGGGGGGCTGCTGGACGGCCTGCTGGACCCGTCACCGGCTCAAGCGGCCCGACCGGGCGGCCTGGCCCTGGGCCAGGCCGAACGCCGCACGCTGACGGCGCTGGGCCTGTTCAGCGACGTGTTCAGCCTGCCGTGGGCGCAGGCGGTCACCGGGGCCTCGCCGCTGACCCTTGCCGGCTTGCGCGAGCACGGCTATCTGGTGTCTGTCGGTCAGGCCCTGTACCGTCTGGCCGGAGGGCTGGACGTGGTGGACGCTGCCGCGCCCCGTGAGGCCGCTGCCCAGGCCCCTCCCCCGCCCTTTCTGCGCCAGGCCCGCCGCCGTGCCCTAGCCGAACTGCGGCGCGTCCTGGCCCGCCCTGACCCGGACCACCACCGCGAGTGGCTGGCACGGCTGGACACCGCCTACGTGCCGCTGCGCTCACTGCTGACCGGTCTGCTGCGGGGCGGGCCGGCAACCGGCCCCGAGACCGCCCTGGTGGACGCCGTGATGGCCCTGACCCCCTACCGCATCTCGCGCACCTATTTTCTGGACGCCCGCGCCGATCTGGAACAGTTGCTGCGGGCCAGTGAAGCAGCAACCAGTGAAGAGGCTGCCCGGGGGGAAGTGCTGCCGCCCCGCGCCAGCACCCGTCTGGCCGAGGTCAGGCTGGCGCTGGCGCGGACGCTGCAACACCTGGGCGACTACGCGCCGGCCATCACACTGACCAGGGCGGTGCGGGCCAATCCGGGCCTGTCGGCCCGCCTTCACGTCGGCGCCCTGCTGGCCGAGGCCCGCATCCTGCACCGCCGCAGCGAGTACAGCTCGGCCCTGGACACCTACCGGCACGCCCAGACCCTGCTGACCCGCAGCGGCGCCGCGCGGCGTGCCCCAGCACTGCTGGCGCAGGCACTGGACGGACAGGCCCGCTGCCTGATCTACCTGGATCAGCTGCCGCTGGCCCGCCGCCTGAGCACCCGCGCCCTGGCGGCGCTGGGGCCGGAACGCGACCCGCTGAGGCGGGCGCTGCTGCTGAACACCGCCGCCCTGATCGAGACTGAAGACCGGCACCTGGAGGCCGCTGACGCCTGTCTGCGCGCGGCCCTGCAACTGCACGAGGATCACGCTGACCGCGAGGGCCAGATTCTGAACCGCATGGGTCTGGCCTGGGTCCGGCTGCTGCGCGGCGACGGTGAGGGCAGCGTCCGGCTGGGCCGGGAACTGCTGCGCGAGGCGCAGGACGCCGCCCAGATCTGGGAAATCGCCAACATTCTGCTGAATCTGGGCCACGCCGAGCGCCTGTGTGGGCGCACTGAGGCGGCCCGCGCCCATTACCTGGACGTGGAAAAACTGGTGAGCGAGCAGGACGCACCCTCGCTGCACGCCGAGCTGCTGGGGGGGCTGGCCGCCTGTGCCCACGACGAGGACCGCCCCACCGAGGCCCGCCGGCTGCTGGCCCTCGCGCTGGGGCATCCGGGGGCCAATGGCGAGGTGCGCCGCTTCTACGCTCCCCTGCAAACCCTGCTGACGGCTCACCCCGTAGAGGTGGGGGACAGTCAGGACTGAAGGCCAACCCAGGTGAAGGCGTGGCGAAGACCCGGTGAAGGCCCACTTAGTCCCCCATCATGCCCACTGCCGCGGCAGGCAGGACAGTGGGGCCATGACCCAGAACAGTGAGAGCCAGCAGTACAAGGTCAGCCGCAGCGACACCCGGCACGGCGACGAGGGCCAGCACCAGCTGGTGGCCGGGCAGCGCGGCAGCATGCGGCTGTGGCACAACGAACAGCCCAGCGACACCCGGGACAAGCAGCCTCATTCCAACGACTACGAGACGCTGGGCTACGTGATCAGCGGCAAGGTAGAGCTGACCGTCGGCGATCAGACCCTGATGCTGGGCGAGGGTGACAGCTACTGTGTGCCGCAGGGGGTCCAGCACACCTACCGCGTGACAGAGACACTGACTGCCGTGGAGGTCACGACACCGGGACAATCCAGCTGACGTAAACAGTAGCCAGAGAAAAGAAAAATGCCGGCCCCGCCTCTTCTCGAGATGGGGCCGCTCATGTTCAGGAGATTCGGGCGGGGAGGCTGACTGTCAGATGCAGCAGCCTGACGCCAATTGGTGACTCAAGAAGTCAGGGCCTCCCGCAGCCAGGTCTGGAATTCCGGGAGGGCACGGTCATACTGAAGCGCAATGATCTCGGGCACCTCGTAGGGGTGCAGCGACTTGATGCGGGCCTCCAGCTCGGGATACTTCTCACCGCTGGTCTTGATCAGCAGCATGCTCTCAGGATCCTCAGCCACATCGCCCTGCCAGCGGTACACGCTGTGGACGCCCGGCAGGATGTTGACGCAACCGGCCAGATGCTCGGCCACCAGGGTACGGGCCAGATCATGCGCACGTTCGGGGGGCAGGGTGACCAACACGACAAGGGACATAGGCTGACAGGATACGCCCCGACGCCTTCCAGGAATCGTGACTCCAGCAGGGCGACGCCAGAAACGTAAAAGTTCCCACAACCCTCACGGGCACGGTGCCACCGGGGCAGGGTGTTAAGCTGACTGACATGCGGACAATTGTCCTGATTGCCGGCCTCGTGCTGCTCCTGATCTTCGCGGTCCTGAATTTCAGCTCGCTGATGGCCCTCACGCCCATGAACCTGGGTTTTGTCCAGTACGTCACCGCGCCGATCGGGCTGATCATGTTGCTCACGGCGATCTTCGCGGCGCTTCTGTTCTACTTCTGGGCCGGCATCAGCAACCTGCGCGCCCAGGCCGACAGCGCCAAGCTGCTGCGCGACATGGAAAATCTGCGGATCAGCCTGGACAGTCAGGAAGGCAGCCGCTTCACCGAATTGCGCAGCCACCTAGACACGCGCCTGAACGCCTTGAGCACCGGCGGCACCGAGGCCGAACTCAGGGCTGTTCACACTCGCATCGACGAGATGCAGCGCGACGTGAACCTTCAGCTGGCGGCGCTGGACGATTACCTGAAAAGCAGGCTGGGCGACGCAACTCCGGAACGCATCCTGCCCGCCGAAATCAGGCTAGACAAGAAGCCCTGACGCGGTCCACCCACCGGGTTTCAGCGTCATTTTGCTGAACCCGGTGCATTTCCGCCGGGTCCACCCGGCTAGAATGCGCCAGTAAGGATTTGAAGACCGGAGGACTGAACCGCATGGCGCTTGACCGATTTTTCCGCCGCCGCCGCCCGCAGCAACAGTCGGGTTCGGACGTGCCAGAGTTATGGACCCAATGCCCTCAGTGCAAGGAGAGCATCTACAACCGAGACCTGCTGGGCAACGCCTATGTATGTCCCAAGTGCAGTCACCATCTGAGGCTGGGCGCGGCGCAGCGCGTGGACGTGTTGCTTGACGAGGGCAGCTTCACGCAGCTGTCGGGCCGGGTGCATCCCGTGGACGCGCTGGACTTCCACGACACCGAGGCCTACACCGACCGCCTGGAACGGGCCCAGGCCAAAACTGGACGGCCCGACGCCATCCTGAGCGGCAGCGGTACCATTCTGAATCTGCCGGTGACGCTGGCCGTGATGGATTTCGCCTTCAGCGGCGGCAGTATGGGCAGCGTGGTGGGCGAGGAAATCTCGCGCGCCGCCGAACACGCCGCCGAGCAGGGTACGCCGCTGATCATCGTGACCGCCAGCGGCGGGGCCAGAATGCAGGAAAGCGCCCTGTCCCTGATGCAGATGGCGAAAACTACAGTGGCCCTTGAAACCCTGGCCGAGCAGGGCCTGCCCTACGTGAGCATCCTGTCGGACCCCACCACCGGGGGCGTGACCGCCAGTTTCGCCACCATCGCCGACGTGATCGTGGCCGAGCCCGGCGCGCTGATCGGGTTTGCCGGGCCGCGCGTGATTCAGCAGACCATCCGCCAGAGCCTGCCGGAAGGCTTCCAGCGCGCCGAATTCCTGCTGTCGCACGGTATGGTGGACGCCGTGGTGGACCGTCGCGAACAGCGGCCCTACCTGGCCAATCTGCTGGGCCTGCTGACCCGTTACGAGGCCAGCGCGTGACCGGCAGCCCCGAGGCCCTGCGCGAACTTGAAGCCCGCGTGCGTGATCTGGAGGCCACGGCCGAGCGCACCGGGCAGAACCTGGACGCCTCGATCTCGCCGCTGAGGGTCGAAGTTCAGCGGCTACGCGAGGCCAGCGGCCCGCCCAGCCGCTGGGAACGGGTGCAGCTCGCCCGCGCGCCCGGCCGACCCACCGCACTGGACTACGTCGAACAGCTGTGTACCGGCTTTACCGAACTGCACGGGGACCGCCGCTTCGGCGATGATCCGGCCCTGATCGGCGGGCCGGCCCGCTGGATGGGCGTGCCGGTCATGCTGCTGCTGCAGCAGAAGGGCCGCGACACCAAGACCAAGATCAAACGCCGCTTCGGCAGCGCCAACCCGGAAGGCTACCGCAAGGCCGTGCGCCTGATGGATCTGGCCGAGAAGTTCGGGCTGCCGGTGGTGGCGCTGGTCGACACCCAGGGCGCGTATCCGGGCCTGGAAGCCGAGGAACGCGGCCAGGGGTGGGCCATCGCCGAGAGTATCCGGCGGATGCTGACCCTGCGCGTGCCGGTGGTGTGCACTGTGATCGGTGAGGGCGGCAGCGGCGGCGCGCTGGCCGTGGGCGTGGGCAACCGCGTCCTGATTCAGGAAAACGCGTGGTACAGCGTGATCTCCCCCGAAGGTGCGGCCAGCATCATCTGGAAGGATGCCAGCAAGGCCCCTCTGGCCGCCGAGGCCCTGAAGCTCACGGCCCCCGATCTGCTGGATCTGGGACTGGTCGAGGAGGTCATCCCCGAACCCACCGGCGGCGCCCACCTGAATCCGCAGGAGGCCGCCGCCGCCGTGGGCGAGGCGGTCAGCCGTCATCTGGCTGAACTGATGGCCCAGTCGCCCCAGGAATTAAAGAAGGGACGTGCGGCGCGCTTCCGGGCGATGGGGGCCTTTACCGAGAAATAGGCGGTCCACCACCGACGGCGGGGACGGGCGAACTGCAGCCACGTTCCCGCCGTCCTTTTAAAACCGCTCAGGGGGAGACCCTGGAAAGGCCCAGCACCCTGGAGGCTGCGGCTCTCCCCTGTGACCAGACCTTCTCAGCGAGGACAGGCCCCGTCCAGATACACCGACAGCAAGGCCCGCGCCGTGCCCTGCGGATCAGCAGGAGGGGTGCCGGTCACCAGCGGGTAGATGATGGCCAGGAACGCCCGCGTCAGCATCTGCGGCGGAAGGTCCGTGCGTAGTTCACCGCGCGCGGAGGCCGCCTCGAACAGCGCGCTCAGGCCGCCCATCCAGACCTGGCGGTATTCATTCTCAAATGCCTGGCGGCGGGCAGCCGACACATGCCGCAGTTCGGAGGCCAGTTGCAGGCCCACGCGCTGCTCCGGGGCGCTGTCCACCAGTTCGCTCACCAACGTGTTCAGCTGCGCCGACAGGCCGCTCTGGGCCGAGGCGTGGGCAATCAGCCGTGCCAGCCCGGCCAGTGCGCCGTCCAGCATCGCCAGGAACAGCGCCTCCTTATCGGCATAGTGGTGGTACAGCGCAGGCTTGGTCACGCCCACCGCCTCGGCCACCTCGCGCATGGAGACGCCGTGGTAGCCGCTCGCCACGAACAGCCGCGCGGCTTCCTGCCCGATACGGACGCGGGTGGTATCGGTGGGCGGGGCAGAGGTGGGCGGCGTGGGCACAGTCACGCCCCGCATGATACCTGTCTGCCGCCCACCAGATACCCGAAGGGGCTCTCTTCCATCTTCTGCGCTCCCAGCCATGCAGGTCGGAACTCCCATGTCGAGATCCTGGCAAGTGCGTGGCGGTTCCAGCAGCCCAGACGCAAGATTTACACAGCCGACCTTCGAAGCGTCCGGCAGCGCACAGTGGCCCGCAACACGGCACGAAAGAAGGCCCGGACGCATCCAGGCCTTCTTTCGTGCTCAGTTTGACGGTGAACCTAGGGTTTAGGCCTGGGTGTCGTCGGTCTTGGTGTCGCTGGCGGTGTCAACGGATTCAGCGTTGGCCGTTTCCGTGCCAGCGGCGTCATCCTTCTTGTCGCCGCCCAGACCGAACTGCGCGAACAGGTCGGCATACACATCGCCCAGCTTGGTGCTGATCTTGCCGCCCTGGCTGGCATCCTTGGCGTTGTAGTTGTAGTCGGCTCCGCCGCCACGTCCACCACGTCCGCCGGCGCGTCCACCACCGGGAGCGCCGCCGTAACGGTCACTGCGGCTGCCGCCGCCCTGGCTGACGTAGTCGCGCTGTCCACCGCCCGCAGCGGGGGGTGCGCCTCCGCCCAGGAAGCGGCGACGGCTCAGGCTGGCGCGCTGCTCGACAGGATCGATGTTCAGGATCATGGCTTCGATCTCGTCGCCCTTCTTGAACAGGTCCGCCGGGTTGTTGACCCGAGCGGTATCGAGTTCGCTGATGTGGATCAGGCCCTCGATGCCTTCCTCGATCTCCATGAACACGCCGAAATCGGTCATGCCGGTGATCTTGCCCTTGACCGGCGTGCCGGGCGGGTAGCGGTCAGGCAGCGCGCTCCAGGGATCGTCGGTGGTCTGACGAATGCCCAGGCTGATGCGGCGGTCCTTGGGATCGATGCGCAGGATGACGGCCTCGACCTCGTCGCCTTCCTTCATCACTTCGTTGGGATGACGCACGCGCTTGGTCCAGCTCATCTCAGAGACGTGGACCAGCCCTTCCAGACCGGACTCCAGTTCCACGAAGGCCCCGAAGTTAGTGAGGTTGGTAACCTTGCCCTTGACGCGCTGACCGACGCTGTAGCGGTCGATCGCCCCTTCCCAGGGGTCCTGGGTCAGCGACTTCATGGACAGGTTGATGCGCTCACGGCCCTCGTCCACGTCAATAACCTGGACCTGGACCTTGTCGCCCACCGTGACCACGTCGCGGGGGTGGTTGAAGCGTCCGTAGGTCAGCTCACTGCGGTGAACCAGACCGTCGATGCCGCCGAGGTTGACGAACACGCCGAAATCGGTGATCTCGACCACTTCGCCCTCGAACTGCGCGCCGGGTTCCAGCTGACCCACCGTTTCTTCACGGGCCTTGGCCTTCTGGGCTTCCATGATGGCGCGGTGGCTGATGATCACGCGGTTGCGCTTGCGGTTCAGCTCGATCAGCTTGACCATCAGCGGCTTGGCCACGTAGGGGTCCAGATCGTTGACCCGGCGGGTATCGACCTGGCTGGCAGGCAGGAACGCACGGATGCCCTCGACCTGGGCCACCAGACCGCCGCGCACCTTCTCCAGCACCTCGACTTCAAAGGCCTCGTCGGCCTCCTGCATCTTCTCGAGGACGCGCCAGCCCTTGTCCTGATCGGCACGCTTCTTGCTCAGCACGATCTGGCTGTTGGACAGGTCCACGCGCACGACGTAGGCCTCGATCTGGTCGCCCGGCTTGTACATGCCCTGGGCCTCTTCCAGCGTGACCGGCTCATCGCCGAGCTGGTTGAGGGGGATGATGCCCTCTACCTTCGAGCCGATGTCCACGGCGATGCCTTCCTGACCGATGAACACGATCTGGCCGTCCACGATGTCACCGCGCGTGACGCTCTGGGGCTCCTGCGCCTCACTGGCGAGGATGTCCTCCATGGTCATGGCGGGGTACTCGCGCTCCTCAGGGGCAGCGGGGGCGCTGGCCTGCTGGGGGGCGGACTGGGCGGCTGGGGCCTGCGCGGGCGCGGGCTCAGATTCCGTGGCCTGAGGCTCGGAGGCCTGGGTCTCGGTGGCGGCGGTCTCCACTTCGCTGGCAGCGTTGGTCGTGCCTTCTGCCTGGGTGTCGGTGGCCGTCTCGTTGCCCGTCGTGGGCTGAGTCCCGCTTTGCACGGCGGGGGTCTGGGTGTTGTCTTCCATGAACTCCTGTCCTCCTGGGCTGGCAGAACTTCGCCTGACAGCCAGCTTCTGTAAACTGCTGCCGTGCGTCCTTCGGCCTTCTGAGGCTTAATTCAGCGGGGGAAGACACGGGCGCTACGGCGCGGCAACATCTGTCAGTGTACCAGAGTCTAAGCGGGGGCGGCAAGCACGCTCTGAACGCAGTCCATTGATTCCCGCCGCAGCTTCCTGACAGAACGCTGATGGACGGTCCTGTATAGGCACGCCTGGAAGACAGTCCGGCTGGCCGCAGACGAACGCTTGACGCATCTGCACCGCCCCGGTATACTTCCTGTCGCCTTCCCCTGTGGGAAAGCACCCCTCTTCTCGCTGGGGCATCGTCTAATGGCAGGACAACAGTCTCTGACACTGTCGATCAAGGTTCGAGTCCTTGTGCCCCAACCAGAACACAGAAGGCCCCGCTTCCGGCGGGGTTTTTTGTTGTGTCTGTCCCTGACGGTGGACCTGACGTGAGGCTGGCCCCTGTTACAGGCCGCCTGAGTGACGTTACCCGATCCCATAACGGTGCGGCACGCTGGCTTTAAAAGACGTGAGTCCAACTTTCATGCTTCAGGGTGGCAACGCTTCCAAAGCGCAGGTGTCCTACACTTGGGGGCAATGACCCAGCACACCCCTCCACAATGGTACAAGAGCGCCGTCTTTTACGAACTGTCGGTCCGCACCTTTGCGGACGGCAACGGTGACGGCAAGGGCGACTTTCCCGGCCTGACCGGTAAGCTGGATTACCTGCGGACCCTGGGGGTGGACTGCCTGTGGCTGCTGCCCTTCTACCCCAGCCCGCTGCGCGACGACGGGTACGACGTGGCCGATTACACGGCCATCCACCCGGACCTGGGCACCATGGAGGACTTCCAGTTCTTCCTGAATCAGGCGCACGTGCGCGGCCTGCGGGTGATCTCCGATCTGGTGACCAACCACACCTCCAGCGAACATCCCTGGTTTCAGGCGGCCCGGCGCGGCCCTACCCTGCCCGACGGCAGCCCCAACGAGTACCACGACTACTACGTCTGGAGCGACACTGGCACTGAGTACGCCGGGGCCAGGATCATCTTCACCGACACTGAGACCAGCAACTGGACCCGTGACGAGCAGTGCGGGCGCTACTACTGGCACCGTTTCTTCTCGCACCAGCCGGACCTGAACTTCGACAACCCCAGGGTGATCGAGGAGATTCTGGAGGCTGCACGCTTCTGGCTCAACGTCGGCGTGGACGGCTTCCGGGTGGACGCCGTGCCGTACCTGATCGAGCGCGAGGACACCAACTGCGAGAACCTGCCCGAAACACACGAGATCCTGAAGCGGATGCGCCGCATGGTGGACGAGGAATTCCCCGGCCGCCTGCTGCTGGCCGAGGCCAACCAGTGGCCCGAGGACGTGGCCGAGTACTTCGGCACGGAAGAGGACCCGGAATTCCACATGTGCTTTAACTTCCCGGTGATGCCCCGGCTGTACATGAGCCTGAAAAAGGAGGACACCACCAGCATCCGCGAGATCATGGGCCGCCTGCCGGAGATCCCGTCGTTCGGGCAGTGGGCCACCTTCCTGCGCAACCACGACGAACTGACGCTGGAAATGGTGGATGACGATGAGCGCGCCTTTATGTATGCGGCGTACTCGCCCGACACGCGTATGCGTATCAACGTGGGCATCCGGCGCCGCCTGGCCCCGCTGCTGAACAACGAGCGCCGCCGCATTGAGCTGCTGAACAGCGTGCTGCTGGCCCTGCCCGGCAGCCCGATCCTGTATTACGGCGACGAGATCGGCATGGGCGACGATCTGGGACTGGCCGACCGCAACGGCGTGCGGACCCCGATGCAGTGGAACGCGGGCATCAGTGGCGGCTTTTCCACCGCGTGGCCCTCAGACTGCTTCTTCCCGCCGATCAGCGATCCGGTGTACGGTTACCAGCGCGTCAACGTGCAGGCCCAGGAACGCGATCCGGGCAGCCTGCTGCACTGGACCTCCCGTCAGCTGGAGGCCCGCCGCCAGCATCCCGCCTTTGCCCACGGCGACCTGAAATTTGTGGACACCGACAACGCCTCGGTGCTGGCCTTCACCCGCAGCCACGACAACGAGACGCTCCTGATCGTATGCAACTTTGCCGCCAACGCCCAGGCCGCCACCCTGGACCTGAGCGATCATGTCGGCCGGACCCCAGTCACGCTGTCCGGCGCGAGTCCGTTCCCCCCCGTGAACAACGCGTCGTACACGATCATCATGGGACGGCACGAATATTACTGGTTGCGCCTGAATTGAGGGGCGGCTGAGAGCATCAGCCCGGGCAGATGCGGCGGGAGGAGATTCATTCTTCTCTCGCCGCTGCCCTGCCTGGGCCTGTGTGCAGCATTCCTGATACGGATTCCGTCTGTTTCGTTAGCAAACCGGGAGGGCGCCGGTTTGCTAACTCCACTCCCGGAACCCGTTCTACTCGTTCTCGCTTCGCTCGGATTTTCATCGTTTTGCAAACGATTCAATCGGAGCCCGTATGAATTGAAAAACCCCCTCCATGACGGAGAGGGCAGGTTCAGTAAAAGCAGCGCTCAGGGGTACAGGCCACGCAACGCCCGCGCTTCGAGAACCCGCGTGCAGGACACGATGTACACAGCCGTCCGCAGCGTCACGTTGTGCTTTTCCTTGACGTCCCACAGGCTCAAGAAGGCCTCGGACATGATGCGGTCCAGGCGTTTGTTGATCTCCTCCTCAGTCCAGAAGAACGAGCTGAAGTCCTGCACCCACTCGAAATAGCTGACCGTCACGCCCCCGGCGTTGGCCAGCACGTCCGGCACGATGGTGATGCCCTTGCCGGACAGCAGATCGTCGGCGGCGGGGTTGGTGGGGCCGTTGGCCCCCTCCACGATCAGGCGGGCGCGGATCTTGTCGGCGTTGGCCAGCGTGATCTGGTTTTCCAGCGCGGCAGGAATCAGGACGTCGCAGTCCACGCTCCAGAACTCGTCCTTCTGGATTTCCTCGCTGCCGGGCAGTTCGGTGATCTTGCCGGTGCGGCGCAGATGCTCCAGCGCGGCGGCCGGGTCGATCCCCGCCTCACTGTGGATGGTTCCGGTCACGTCCTGAATCGCCACGATCTTTGCGCCGTGCCCGTGGAAGATACGTGCAGCGGCCTCGCCCACGTTGCCAAAACCCTGGATGGCGATACGCGCGCCTTCCATCGGCAGGCTCAGCTTCTTCATGGCCTCTGCGCCGGTCACGAATACGCCGCGCCCGGTGGCGTCGGCCCGGCCCAGCGAGCCGCCCAGCGACACGGGCTTGCCGGTCACGACGCCCGTGGAGGTGCGCCCCACGTTCATCGAGTAGGTGTCCATGATCCACGCCATCGTCTGCGGGTTGGTGTTCACGTCCGGTGCGGGGATGTCCTTTTCCGGCCCGATGATCAGCCCGATCTCGGTGGCGTAGCGGCGCGTCAGGCGCTCGATTTCCCCGGTGCTGTACTTGCGGGGATCGATCCGGACCCCGCCCTTGCCGCCGCCGTACGGCAGGTTGACGGCAGCGTTCTTGATGGTCATCCACGCCGAGAGCGCCATGACCTCGCTCAGGGTCACGTCCTGGTGGTAGCGGATGCCGCCCTTGGCCGGGCCGCGCGAGGTGTTGTGCTGTACGCGGTAGCCCTCGAAGTGCGCCACGGTGCCGTCGTCCAGATGAATCGGCACGTCCACCACCAGAATGCGCTTGGGCCGCTTGAGGGTCTCCACCCAGTACGCCAGCTTGCCCAGGTACGGCGTGACCCGCTCCACCTGCTCCAGGTAGATCTCGTACGGCCCGATGTGGTTGGGGTCGAGGTAGCTGGGAATGTCGTGGGCGCCGTACTTTTTCTGGTTGACGTGATCGGAATCCTGGGTGGCGGTCATGCGGAAGCTCCTTTGGAGGGCTGGGGCGTGGGGCGTGGGGTGGGTAGAACAGAGGATGTGGAGGCGGCGCGCACAACGCCAGAGCCGCTCATGGATAGACCCCACGCATCACCGTGGCGTTGTGCAGGCGGTTGAGGGCCACCGCGTAGGCAGCGGTCCGCAGATCCAGGCCGTGCGCCCGCATGAACTCCATCACGGTGTCCACGGCGGCGTCGACGCGCTCGTCGATGGCGGCCTCGATCTCCTCCTCGGTCCAAAAGAAGTTGCTGGCGTCCTGCACCCACTCCAGGTAGTTGACCACCGCGCCGCCCAGGCTGGCCACCAGATCGGGCAGCACGATGACACCGCGCTCCTTCAAAAAGCGCTCGGCCTCGGGCAGCACGGCGCGGTTGGTGGCCTCCACCAGATAGTTGGCGCGGATGGCGTGGGCATTGCTGGCGTTGACGGCGCCGTAGTCGTAGGCCAGCATCATGACGTCCACGTCCAGCTCCAGCAGCTCGTCCACGGTAATGTCGGTGGCGAAGCCCTGCACGGTGCCGAACATCTCGCGGTGCTGCGATAGGGCGTCGAGGTCCAGCCCGCCGCTGGCGAAGGTTGCGCCGTTCTGGTCGCTGACGGCGATGACCATCGCACCCTCGGCGGCCAGCGTCTGCGCGGCCTTGCGGCCCACGTCACCGAAGCCGTAGACGGCGCACGGCGCGCGGTGCAGAGTGCGCCCGGCCTCCTGCAACACGCGGGCGGTGACCAGGGCGGCGCTGCGGCCCCGCGCATCCTTGCTGGCGTAGCTGCCGCCCAGTTGCAGCGGCTTGCCCACCACCATGCCGTTGACCGTGGTGTCGGTGTTCTGGTTGTAGGTGTCCATCATCCAGGCCATCATCTGGGCGTCGCTGCCCACGTCAGGGGCCAGGATGTCGGTGCGCGGCCCGATCAGTTCCACGATCTCGGAGGTATAGCGGCGCACCAGCCCCTCAGTCTCGTGCGGGCTGAGCATTGAGGGATCGACGTCCACGCCGCCCTTGGCGCCGCCCAGCGGCAGATCGGCCACCGCCGCCTTGAGGGTCATGATTGCGGCCAGCACCTCGCACTCATGGGCGTTCAGGCCCTCCTTGAGGCGCATACCGCCCATACTCGGGCCGCGCGCGGTGCTGTGAACGGTGCGGAAACCCTTGAACACCCGGACCGTGCCGTCGTCCATCCGCACCGGCAGGTTCATGGTCACGGTACGCTTGGGATACTTGAAATAGGCCAGCGACTGATCGGTCACGTCGCAGTGGGGCAGCGCCTGCTGAAGCTGTTCCATAAGGCCCTGCCAGTTGAGTCCTGATGCCCGCATGTGGGGTCTCCTTGGGTGGATGAGCGGATCGGCCGTGGTGCAACGAAGTGTGTCTTTGGAGGATACACGCATAGACAACAGGCCCGGCAGGACATGGGAAGCCCATGAACGGTCCGGCGTGGGGAATGTCGTCTCCCCGTTCTAACCTCGCGTGCCCAGCCCGTCAACCCGGCAAAATGAGCCGCGCACAAAGACCTCAGCTGAAGCGATTCCAGCGCTTACAAATGAGGCCGTCACCCGGTATATCTGGCGAATGTAAGGCACCCTGTCAACCGTCCATCCAGGTGGGACAGGGTGGGCCGTTCAGTGGGCGCGGTTGATCTCGCGGCGGGCCAGCGCTTCCAGCGCCTGCCGCGCCTCCGTGGCAGGGAACAGGTGCAAGGCGTCCACGGCCAGGGCGGCGCGGCGGCGAATCTCCTTGCGGGTGCGGTCAAATGCCCCCATCAACAGCGCCAGTTCACGCACGCGCTCCACGTCACCCTCACGCTCGGCACGGCGCTCCAGAATGCGCCGCACCTCGGCCCCGTGCGGCCCGTCCAGCAGCAGCAGCGTCGGGTAGGTGGCCTTGCCCTCACGCAGGTCGCCGCCCACCGGCTTGCCGATCTGCTGCTCGGTGCCCGCAAGGTCCAGCAGGTCATCCTGCATCTGGAAGGCCAGGCCGTACTCCCGCCCAAAAACGCCCAGTGCCTCATGGGCTCCCAGGTCCGCCCCCAGCAGCGTGGCCGGGGCGCTGGCGGCCAGCTCAGTCAGGGCCGCCGTCTTGCCGTGAATGACAGTCAGGTAGTTTGGCAGGTCATAGTCCTGGTAGGCCGCCACCTGAAATTGCAGCACCTCGCCCTCGCAGATCACGCTGGCGGTCTCGCCGAAGGCGCGGGTCAGGGCTGGGCCGCCGCTCATGCCCGAGAGCAGCGTCAGCAACCGCGCCAGCATGAAGTCGCCGCTCATCACGCTGACCACGTTGCCGAACCGCCGGAAGGCAGACTGCTGACCGCGCCGGGTGTCGGCATCGTCGATCAGGTCGTCATGCAGCAGCGAGGCCGAGTGCAGCAGTTCGACGCACACCGCCAGATCCAACACCCCGTCCCAGCCGGGCCGCGACGGCGAGGCGCCCAGCAACTGTGCCGAGAGCAGTGTCAGCAGCGGCCGGACACGTTTGCCGCCGGCCGCCACCAGATCGTCACCGATCAGCTCAATAAACTCCACCCGCGAGCGCAGCACCTCGCGCAGACGCGCCTCAAAGGCCGCATCGGGAACGCTCAGAGCCAGGACGCCGGTCATGCCCACAGTATAGAAGTACCGGGGGGGGCCAAACGTACCCTCCGGCGCGGTCTCGCCGCCGCGTGGGCGCCGCCAGAGGGCCGAAGGTAAAGGACATTACCTGCCTGTCCCTCCCCAATCCGGGCCGCCGCATGGTAAACATGCAGGTATGGAAAGTGTCGTTGCCCTCTTTCGTGAACCGAGCCAGGCCAAGGTGGTTCTGGAAGCGCTGAAATCTCGCGGCTTTGAACGCGATCATCTGGGCTTTGCCCTGAGCGACGCCGTGGCTGAAGAGGACCTGGCGCAGGCCACCGGCGTCAGTCCCGAGGCGGGCGCCCCGGCCGGGTCAGCCAGCGTAATTCGCGGGGCCATTGGGGGCGTGCTGGCCAGTCTGGCCCTGACCGTTCCGATCTGGCTGCTGCTGCTGATCTTTCCGGTCACTCGCATCTATCAGGAGGGTGGCCTGCTGGGCATCATGTACGGCGTCATCGGCGGGTTGTTCCTGGGCGGCATGTTCGGCTCTCTGGCGGGCAGCGATCACGGCGACTACGTGGCGCTGCTGCGCCGTATGGGCGTGCCCCCGGTGCAGGCCGAGAAGTTCAACGCCGGCATCAATGACGGCCACGTCATCGTGATTGCCCGCAACGCCAGCAGCGCCCGCGCCGACGAGGCCCTGAGCCTGATGCGCCAGCATGGGGCAATCCGGCTCGACGACGTGGTCGGCGGCGGCCGGCTACAGAGCGAGCGGGCCGGCCAGGACGGCCGCTAGGCCAACCGGCAGCCCAGAAGCGCCGGACACGGGCCAGAGCACACACAGCGACACACCAACACGAGGCGGGGCACTGGAACATTCAGTGCCCCGCCTCCCTGGCTATGCCTCCCGCCAGCCGGGCCAGTTCTGCCGCGTCGCTGACCCGCACCGTGCGGCGTTCCAACACGATCAGGCCCAGGCGGTAGAACTCGCCCAGTTTGCGGCTGATCAGTTCCGGCACGGTGCCCAGCAGGGCGGCCAGGTCAGAGTTGGTGGGCAGGGCATGCGGCGCGGCGGCATGTTCCAGCAGGTAGGCGGCCAGCCGCTCGCCCAGCTCGCTGAAGATCAGCGTGTCCAGACGCCCCAGCAGTTCGGCCTGCCGCCGCGCGAAATAGGCGATGACCGCCTGCGCCAGCGTTGGTGTGTTGAACACCGCGTGCCGCACTGCGTCCACCGGCAGGGTCAGCATCTCGGTGGGACTGTGGAGGGCCTGGGCATGCGCCGGGTAGATCGCCCGACTCTGGAAGGCCGCGCCCCCCGCCACCACCTGATGCGGCCCCTCGACGTGCAGGGTCAGTTCGCGCCGCCCGCCACGCGACAGGCGGTAGACCCGCACGCTGCCCGAGGCCACGATGTACAGCGACTCGATCGTCTGCCCCGCCTGAAACAGATGCTGCCCTCGCGACAGCCGCGAGAAGGTCGCCAGCCCGGCCAACGGCTGCAGATCCGCGTCCTCGGCCCCCTGGAAGATGGGCGCGCGGACGAGCAGCGAGAGGGCACGGGCAGTCACGAACCCCATGCTGTCACGCTTTACCTGGTCAGCAGTGTCACCAGCACCTGGGCCGACTGGCGGGCCAGCAGACTGATGGATCCGTCGCCGTCGTGGACCAGGACCTCTCCGGCCCGCGCCACCTGCATGTCCGGCGCCCGGACCTCGACCTCGCCGGACAGCACGGCCAGCAGCACCTGACTGCCGGGATGGCGGTGGGGCGGGATGCCCTGTCCAGGCTCCAGGGTGAACAGCAGCGAGCGTCCACCGGGGGTGACCGCCATGACCTGTGGGGGCGCGGCGCGCTGGATGTCTGGGGCAGGAAGGGGCTGTTCAGTGGTCATTGGACTCTCTGGGTTAGGTGTGTCTGGGTTAAGGACGGGGACGCGCCGGCCAGCGCGAAGCGTTGCAGCGATCCCCGCATGCGTGAGGCCAGTACCAGCATGGCCTGAGCCTCGGGCGGACCGAGATGTTCGGCCAGCGCCGTTTCCCACAGGGCCAGCCACCGGTCAAAGTGTTCGGCCCCCGCGCCCAGATCGCTGTGCGCCGGGCCGGGCTGTCCCCGGTAGGCACTGGGACCGCCGGTCACGGCTCGCCAGAAGCCCTCCAGCCGGGCGATATGCACCGGCCAGCCTGCGCCCGGAAAAGGCCCGACGCGTTGCTTGAAGACCGGGGCCAACAGCTCGTCTTTCATCACTTCAGCGTAAAAGCCCCACAGCAGCGCCCGCAGCCGGGCCTCGCCGATGCGCGAAAACAGCGTCTCGCCCCCGGCGGTCAGCAGCAGCGGGCCGGTCATGCGGCTCCCACGGCGGCGCACAGCAGCACGCTGGCGCCCAGCTTCAGGTGGGTGATCCAGCCCACCACGGCCTCCTCGGCCAAGATGGCGCTGACCGGACAGGCCGGCACACACGCCCCACAGTCGATGCATTCGTCGGGGTGAATCAGATACAGCTCGCCGGCGTCGTAGATGCATTCTACTGGGCAGACCTCGGTGCAGGAGGCGTCCTTGGTGCCGATACAGGGGCTGGTGATGATGTGGGTCATGGACCGAGTGTGCCAGACCGGTGGCGGGTCTGCCATGACCCAGATCAACCTGGGGGGGCAAACCGGGCCAGGTCCTTTCAGAGTGGGTCAAGGCGTCCTCAAGACCGCGGGGCACCCGCGGGAACTTCCGCCGGGGTCACCCCGTATCATGGTACGTATGCAGACCTATCCCATGCCCCGACCGCAGGCGCGAACGGCAGAAATTGTCCGCACGTTCATGGCCCGCACCTATTCCTGGATGGCCGCCGGACTGGCCCTGACTGCCGGAATCGCTTTTCTCACTGCCCAGAATGAGGCCTTTGCCTATCAGATCATGCAGTACCGCATGCCGCTGCTGCTCGTTCAGCTGGGCCTGGTCTTCGGCCTGAGCCTCTTTGCCGACCGCCTGAACAGTGCCGTTGCCGGAATGCTGTTTATCGCCTACGCTGCCCTGACCGGCCTGACTTTCAGCGCCCTGCTGTTCGCCTACAGCCCCGCTGCGGTGATCAGCGCCTTTGCCACAACTGCCGGCACCTTCGCCGCCATGAGCGTGGTGGGCTACGTGATCAAGAAGGACCTGAGCGTAATGGGCCGTTTCTTCCTGTTTGCGCTGATCGGCCTGATCATCGCCATGATCGTCAACATCTTCGTCGCCAGCAGCGCCCTGACCTTCGGCATCAGCATCATTGGCGTGCTGCTGTTCGCGGGCCTGACCGCCTACGACACCCAGATGCTGCGCAACATGGCCCTGAGCGGCATCGAGGGCGAGCAGGCCGAACGCGCCGCCATCAACGGGGCGCTGCGACTGTACCTGGACTTCATCAACATGTTCCTGTTCATCCTGCGCCTGTTCGGCGGCAGCCGGAACTGAGCCCTTCCTCGCACCGTTCCCTCTCAGCAAAGCATCCGCAAGGGTGCTTTTTTTGTTGGGTTTGCGGGCGCAGTGTTCGGGGGCGGCACAGTGTCGGGTGCAGCGCGGTGTCAGGGGCGCAACCAGTACGGCAGGCGGAGTGGCGTGCTGCGCGCCCACTCGAAGTCGAAGGTCTGACGGGCGGCCCGCAGCGCGGCAGGATCGCTGGTCGCCAGGGTGTACTCGTTCAGCCCGCGCGGCCCGAAAGACGAGAAATGCAGGTTAAGGCTGCCTACCGTCAGCATGGCGTCGTCCACCAGCGCGGCCTTGGTGTGCATGCCGCCTGCCGTGCCGGACCAGCGCACCTGCAGGTGGTCTTCCAGGCCCAGCGGCTTGAGGTACGTCCACACACCCGACAGCAGGGCCAGCGGCTCAATCTGCAGCAGAGGATCATAGTCCAGCACCACCCGAACCCGCACGCCCCGGTCCCGCACCCCGCTCACAATCGCCTGCCACACCGGCAGGGCCTCGCCGGGGAACGGGCAGCCTCCCGGCGCTGTCAGGCTCAGGCTGCACTGAAGCGTGCCGCTGATCTGCGACTGCATCAGGTCAATGCTGGACCCCGCGGCGGCAAACAGCGCGGGCAGCGCCGCGTCCTGCGTCTCGTAGCCGGAGCGGCGGTATAGACCGTAGGCACGTGACGTTCCGGCGGGTGCCGGCGGGGCGGTATAGAACAGCGGATAGGGTTCGCCCGCGTCCACCAGCGTGCAGGCGCGGCGCAGGGTGGCCACCGTGACGCTGCCGCCGCACCGCAGCGGGCGGCTCAGCAGCCAGGAATCGCGGAAGGCCGCCGCCGTGTGCCGCGCCACCGGCCCCTTCAGGTCCAGCAGCAGATCGGTCAGGTCCAGGCCACCGGGGGTGCTGTCCGGGACATGGAAATAGCTGATGTTCGCCCCGCCCGCCGACGTCTCCTGCCCGTCAATCACCAGCAGTTTGAGGTGGTTGTGCGGGGAAGCGTAGGTGTAGTTGGCAAGCTCCAGCCTGAAGCCCTGCACCGGGTCGCCCGACAGCGGCACCCCGGCTTCCAGCAGGTGCTGCGCGGCGCTGTAGACGCTGCTGCTGGGGTCCAGCAAGGCGTCCAGGCGCACGCTGTTGCCGAACATCAGCCGGACGGTCACGCCCTGGGGATAGCGGGCGGGGAAGCGGGCCACCGATGCCCTCAACGCAGCCACCGCGCGGGCCAGCAGCGCTCCAGGTGCGTCCTTGCCGCCGTCCCACAGCATGTTGGCCAGCAACACCTCGCGCCGGGCCGACTCGATCTGGCGGGCCACCACCCTGAAGCCGCCCAGCGGGTCCGGAGCCTGACCGCTCTCGCCCGAGTCATCATTGGGAAAGTGAATAAGGCGTACAAACGCGTTGCCGCAGCTCAGCTCGGCGCCCTGGCCACGCAGATGGGCGTACAGCACGCGGTCCAGGGGGGCCTGCGGCGCGGGACAGTCCGGTACCACCAGGCCCAGCCCATCCAGCGTGGCCAGCTCGGGAGGAGAGAGGTCACCGGCCAGTAGGGTGAACGGCGTGGGCTTGGGTGAGGCGGCGTTCAGCGTGGCGGGGCTGGGAGAGGTGGGGGACGCGACACCGCCCAGGCCCAGCAGCAAGCCCAGCAGCGCCACCAGACCAAACATCCTCAGCAACAGCAGCGCCCCCATCCCCCACAGCTTAGACGGCGTGTCCGGCCCGTGCCTGACGCCACCTTCACCACTCCTGATAGCTTGGCGCATGACCGCCGCCGCCCCCTTCACGCCTGACCGTCACCTTCTGAGCGTCAACATCGGCCAGCCTTCCACCGTCCAGATCGGCGCGCGTCCGCACGTCAGCGGCATCGACAAACGGCCTCTGCCGGGCCGGGTGCGCGTAACCGGGGTCGGGCTGGACGGTGACCGGGTGGTGGACACCCGCCACCACGGCGGCCCCGATCAGGCCGTGTACGTGTACACCCGCGAGGATTACGCCCACTGGGAGGCTGAGCTGGGACGGCCCCTGCCTCCCGGCCTGTTCGGGGAGAACCTGCTAGTGGGCGGGCTGGAATCCGCCACCATGCGGGTGGGTGACCGTCTAGAAATCGGGCAGGGCGCAAGTTCAGAGGGGGGCGGCGTGCTGCTGGAGGTCACTGCCCCGCGTATTCCCTGCGCCACGCTGGCGGCACATCTCGGCGATCCAGCCTTTATCAGGCGGTTTGTGGCGGCGGGCCGTCCCGGCTTCTACACCCGCGTCCTGCGCGGCGGCCAGCTGGGGGTCGGCGACCGTGTGCGCGTCACCTCCGCCCCGAAGGACGCGCCGACCATCGCGCAGCTGTTCGCCCTGTGGTACGACGCGGCCCCGGACCCCGAAACGCTGCAACGGTACCTGGAGTTCCCACTGGCCGTGCGCGTCCGGGCCAGGGTGCAGGGTCAGCTGGCCGAGAGGCGTGAAGGCTCAACCCTGTGAGTGGCAGCGGAATCCACCCAGGGCAGGGTTAATGGACCAGCCAGTGAGTATGGGGGCTTAACGGCCAGACGCCCAATTGCCAAACGCCCCTACTCTGCAAACGGCAGTTCCAGCGGAAAGATCCGTCCCGCCAGCGTCTCCAGCCCCCGGCGCCCGGCGCGGTCCTGGCAGGCCCCGGTGGCGGTGCATAGCGTCACGTAACGGGTGCGGCGGGCGGCCACCACCACGCGGTACAGCGCGGCCTCACTGCGGCTGCGGGTGTAGTGGCACAGATCGCAGTGCAGGACATTCTTGCCCCGGGGGTCCAGTGGGGTGAATTCGGCCAGCTGATCGCCGTGGACCAGGGCCAGCCGCCCATCGGCCACCGGGTACAGGCCCAGGGTGGGCCGGGCGTCGCCCTCGTGGGGGCCGAACAGTTCGCGGTGCGTTTCGGGGAAAAGTTCCCGCAACAGGTCGCGGGCGCTGTGTTCCTGTGGGCGCGGGTCTTTCATTGCCGCCCAGTTTACCCGCCCCCCGCCCTCAGGAACGTGGACGCTGGCACAGGCGGCGGGGGCCAGGACGCCTAGACTGCGGAGCGTGACGCGGCCCCAGGCGCAGGAAAAAATTGAGAGTAGGAGGCAGCGACGGTGAAGCACCGCACCGCCAACCGCAGCGGCATCGTGATCCGGCGCCGGGTGCTGCCTTCCGGCGACATCATCGTGACGCTGCTGACGCCGCAGGGCAAGCTGAAGGCCATTGCGCGCGGCGGGGTGCGCGGGCCACTGGCCAGCCGCCTGAACCTGTTTCACCACGTCGGCGTGCAGACCTACCAGACGCCGCAGAACGATCTGGCCACCCTCAAGCAGGCGGTGCTGGAAGGCGCGCTGCCCTCGCTGGCCGAGCCGGAGCGTCACGCCTTCGCGCATCTGCTGGCCGAATTTGCCGACGCGCTGTTTCAGGAGGGCGAGTTCAGCCAGCAGGCTTTCGAGCTGTTCGCGGGGGCGCTGCGCGGCGTGGCCCACCAGCCGGACCCCGAGTGGGTGGCGCTGGTCATGAGTCACAAGCTGCTGGGGCTGGCCGGCATCGTGCCGCAAACGGCCCGCTGCGCCCGCTGCAGCGCGCCGGACCCCGCGCACCCGGACCCGCTGGGCGGCCAGATGCTGTGCGCCGCCTGCGCCAGCCTGCCCGCGTACCCGCCCGAGTCGCTGGACTTCCTGCTGGGTGCGGTGCGCCGCACGGTGAGGGCCAGCATGGACGCCCCGGTGCCGCCTGAGCAGCGCCCGGCGCTGTGGCGCACCCTGGAACGCTTCGTGACCGTGCAGGTGGGCGGCGTGCACAGCTGGCGGCAGCTGGTGCCCAGCGCGGCTGTCGTCTAGGCGGGCCTGGGCTGGTCCTCCTGCCCGAACGCCGCGATGGCCCCCAGCAGCGCCACCGGGGCCGTCTCGGCCCGCAGCACGCGCGGCCCCAGGGTGACGGCGTGGGCGCCGCGCTCCAGCAGGCCCCCCACCTCGGCGCTGGTCAGGCCACCTTCCGGGCCGGTCAGGACGTTCACGGGTGCGGCCCAGTCCAGCAGGGGCATGATCCGCCCCTGCGAACCCGGCTGGGCCACGAACAGCTGACCCTCCCAGGCAAACTCGGTCAGGGAGATGGGCGCAAGCACCTGCGGCACCACCGCGCGGCGCGACTGCTTGCTGGCCTCCTCGGCCACCCGCGCCAGCCGCAGCAGCTTCTGCGCCCCGATCTCGCGGGCGTCGGCGCGGGCCGTGACCAGCAGTTGCACCCGCGCCACGCCCAGCTCGGTGGCGGCGCGTACCACGTCCGAGAGCTTGTCTCCCTTCAGGAGGGCCACCGCCAGCGTCAGGGGAAACGGCGTCTCGGCCGCGCCGCTGACCGCCTCGCCCAGCGTCAGGACGGCGCGGCCCGCCTCCAGTTGGGCAATCTGAGCGGCGGCCTCGGCCCCCTGCCCGTCGAAAACCCGCAGGACGTCGCCCACCTTCAGGCGCAGCACGTGCAGGTGGCGGGCCTCGCGCGGACCGAGGTCCATCCGGGGCGTCAGGGCCGAGACGCGGATGCGGGTGTCGGTCATGCGGTCCCTCCCACCGGGCGGGTCCCGGCTGGGCGAATCACTGGGCAGGCGCGGTGGCCGTGACCAGCACCCACTCGCCGTCCTCGCGCACCGTCACGTCGCCGAAGCCCTCGCGGTCCAGGGCGGCGCGGACCAGGGCCAGTTTGCCGGTCAGGATGCCGGTCAGGATCAGCGGCCCGCCAGGACGCAGCGCGGCGGCGTACTCGCCGGCCAGCAGATCGTGTAGTTCGGCGTAGAGGTTGGCAACCAGCACGTCGTACACCTCGTCCGTGTCGTCGCCCAGGCCCAGGCTGCCCTCGGCAAAGGCCACCCGGCCCGGCGGCACCCCGTTGATCTCCGCGTTCTCGGTGGCAATGGGAATGGTCAGCGGGTCAATGTCCAGCCCGGTGGCGTGCTCCGCGCCCAGCAGCGCCGCCGCGATGGCCAGCACGCCGCTGCCGGTGCCCACGTCCAGCACCCGCCTGCCCCCCAGGTCCAGGGCGGACAGGGCTTCGACCGCCATGCGCGTCGTGGCGTGGTGCCCGGTGCCAAAGGCCATGCCCGGCTCGATCACCAGCGCCGTCTGTCCGGCGCCCACCTCATGGCGCAGCCACGGCGGCACGATGGTCACGCGGCCCGCCAGCACCGGCCGCAGCGTCGCCTTGAACTGCGCCTGCCAGTCCTGCTCGACCTCGTCGCGCCACTCGCCGTCCGCAATGTCATCGTCCAGTTCAGCGCGGGTGTCGAAGTAGGCGCGGATCAGCCCGGCGCGCTCTTCCAGGCCCGTCGCCCCGGCCTCCCACAGCAGATCAAGGTGCGCCTCGCGCGTTTCAAAGGTTCCCGGCAGGTGGTAGACCAGCATGTACAGGAGTCTAGAGGCAACAGGGCCGCACGCGTCACCGTCAGGATGACCCCACCGCGCCCCCAGGCCACGACTTGGGCGGCGGGGCCAGCGGGAATTTAGACGCCCACACTGCCACATAATTCCCCACCCCTATACTGCCGCGCATGGAACTTGCCATCGTCGGCGTCGGAAAACTGGGCCTGGCCCTGCTGGAAGGGGTGACGGCACGCGGCGGCATCGCGCCCGCGCAGATCGGTTTGATCGACGCGAACACCGCCCGCGTGCAGGACATCGCCGCGCGCACCGGGGCGCGGGTGATCGCCCCGGCGGACCTGGGACAGGCGCAGCGCATCCTGATCAGCCTGCAACCGCGCGTGTTTCCCGAAACCAGCGAATGGCTGGCGCAGGAGAACGCCGGATACATCAGCACCATGGCCGGGGTCAGCGTGGCGAGCCTGGCGCGGCGGCTGGGCACGCAGCGGGTGGTGCGGGTGATGCCCAATCTGGCGGCCACCATCGGGCTGTCGCAGACGGCCATCACCGGGCCGCGCGAGGCCGCGGACGCGGGCGATCTGGCCTTCGCGCACCACCTGTTCGGCTCGGTGGGCGACGCCTATGACCTGCCCGAACACCTGTTCAACGCCTTTACCGGCATGAGCGCCTCTGGCCCCGCCTACGCCGCCGTGGTGGCCGAGGCGCTGGCCGACGGCGGCGTCCGCATGGGCCTGCCGCGCGTGCTGGCCAACGAACTGGCCGCCAAACTGCTGGTGGCCAGCGGCGAACTGCTGCAGCGCCGTGCCCACCCCGGCATGCTCAAGGATGAGGTGGCCTCGCCGGGCGGCACCACCATTGCCGGGCTGGCGGCCCTGGAAGCGGCGGGCGTGCGCGGCGGACTGATGCACGCGGTGATCGAGGCCACCCGCCGCAGCACGGAACTGGGGCTGGATCAGGAGTAAGGCCGGAACCAGACGGGAGACAGACCGGCACAGGCCGGTGTCCGTCAGAAGGCTGTCACGGCCCGCACCCTAGGCTGCGCCAGAGATGCCTGCCGAACCGACATTCATGTTCCGCCGCCGCCTGCCCGCGCTGGGCGCTGTGCTGCTGCTGGGCAATCTGGCCGGGGCCGCCGCACAGGGCCGGGCCTATCCAGAGTATTACCCCCACAAATCCGGCACCCACTGGACCTACAGCAACGGCGAGACGCAGGTGGTGGGACCCGCCGTGACGCACCGGGGTGTGCGGGTGGTGCCGGTCAGCCACCAGTTCGGCGGCAAAACCTTCACGCAGGACCTGCTGGAATACCGCGCCGACGGCAGCGTGTGGCTGCGCGGCGTCAACACGGGCGGACGGCTGGGCTGGTACGCCGCGCCGCTCAACATCTACCCGCCCGCCCCGCTGACGCCCGGCCAGCGCTGGACCAGCGCCAGCGGCAACATGACCGTCAGCAGCGCCGTGACCGGCGTGGCAACCATTGAAACCAGTGGGCGCCGGTACAACGCCCTGAGCATCCGCACCGAGACCAGCGCGGGCGGGCGCGTCAGCGTGCAGACCGCGTATTTCGTGCCGGGCCTGGGTGTCGTGCGTTTTGAAACGGCGGACGGAAGCCGGGTCAACCTGCTGCGCTAGGACATGCCGGCCCGCGCCCCCTGCGCCGGAGAGCCCGCCAGTGCGATACTTCCGGCATGGATGTTCTCGAATTGTACCGGCAGGCCGGGGCCTACCACGAGGGGCACTTTCTGCTCGCCAGTGGCCGCCACAGCCCCAAATTCCTGCAAAGCACCACTGTGCTGCAATACCCGCACCTGACCGGGCAGATCGCTGCCGCCATGGCCGGGAAACTCACGGAGGCGGGCGTGCAGGCCAGCCTCCTGATCGGTCCCGCGATGGGCGGCGTGGTCCTGGCCTACGAGGTGGCGCGGCACTTCGGCGGGGAGGACGTCCGCGCCATCTTCGCCGAGAAGGACGGGCAGGGCGGCATGAAAATCCGGGAGGCCTTCACGGTGGCACCGGGCGAGGCCTTTATTGCCGTGGAAGACGTGCTGACCACCGGAGGCAGCGTGCTGAAAGCCGTGCGCGCCGCCGAGGCCGCCGGGGGCAGGTGCGCGGCCATCGCGTGCATCGTGGACCGCCGCGCCGAGGGCGGCCCGCTGGCCGGTTATCCGCTGGTGTCGCTGAGCCGTCTGGTGTTTGACACCTACCCGCCGGGTGAGGTGCCGGAGTGGCTGGCGCAGCTTCCCATGCAGGAGATCTAGAGCGCCGGTCTGAAACCGGACCGGGGCAGTTCAGACCAGCGCAGGCAGTAGGCCAGCTTCAGACCTGGGTGACGTGGCCGCTGGGCGCGGCGGGCAGCGGGACCGGGACCGGGGCCGCCAGCAACTCGCGCAGCAGCGGGGCGAAGGCCGCCGTGTCGTTCACGCAGCCCAGATGGCCCTGCTCAGAGGCGAATTCCAGGTGCGTATGGTCCACGCCCGCCGCCGCCGAGGCCTGCGCGAAGGCCCGCATCTCGGCGGCGGGGAAGAACTGGTCCACCGCGACGTTCACGGTCAGCAGCCGCAGCCCGCATCCGGCCCAGCGCGCGAACAGGTCAGCGTGTGGGGCCACTTCCGCCAGACGGTGGGTGCCCACCAGCCGGGCAATATCCAGAATGTGCGCCAGACTGGCCGTGCCCGAGCGGGACGACAGGTAGGTGTTGAACTCGCCGCCGCGAAATGTCGCCTCCAGCCCGTCGGCCCCCAGACCAAAAAAGGTGATCAGACGCAGCGCCCCGTCCAGATTGTCCTGTGCAGCCACGTGCCCCAGCAGCGGCGCAAAGGCGTCCCGCAGCGCCGGCCCGACATGCGGACTGGCCGCCACCGCCGCCACGCGTGGGGCCAGCTCAGGGGTTCGGGCGGCCCACTGCAGGGCCTGCAGCCCACCCAGGCTGGGGCCAGCCACCGCGTGCCAGCGCTGCACCCCCAGCGCCCACATCAGCTCGCGCTGCATGGCGTGCAGGTCGCCAAAGTCCCAGCACGGAAAGCGCTCGCCCCACCGCTGACCGTCCGGGTGCGGGGTGTCCGGCCCGGTGGTCACGATGCCGGGATCCAGCGCCTGCACGTTGGAGGGGGTGTTCAGACAGATCACGAAGTAGCGGTCCGTGTCCAGCGGCCGCCCCGGCCCAATCAGGTCCGCCCACCAGCCGGGGGTGCCGTCCGGGCCATGGCCCGCCGCGCGCATGGTGCCGGTGTAGTAGTGACATACCAGCACGGCGTTGTCCCGCGCCTCATTCAGGGTGCCCCACGACTGCGCCCCCAGCCGCAGCGGCACCGCCACGCCCGCCAACATCGCCTGGAGCGAGAAGATCCACTCTCCCGGCCCGCCTCTCCTCTCCAGCCGTGCGTCCCGCAGCGTCTCGCTCATCACGGCTGAGGGTAGGCGCGGGGCGTTACGCGGCGGTCACACCGGCCCCCCGCTGCGGCAGGGTCCAGTCAGGTCATGCAGCCGCAGCAGCCCTTATTCCAGGCCCACATTTCAGGAGCGCAGTCCCGGCCCCACACCCCCCATAATGGCTTCCGGATGCGCCGCTTCCACCTTCCTCCCATTCCGGCGCTGCTGCTGTCGATGCTGAGCATTCAGGCGGGCGCGGCCTACGCCAAGACGCTGTTTCCGCTGATTGGGCCACTGGGCGCCACCGGCCTGCGCGTGGGGCTGGCCGCCGCCATCCTGATGCTGATTTTCCGGCCCAACCTGCGGCGCCTGACCCGCAACGACTGGCAGGCCGTGGTGCCCTACGGCGCAGTGCTGGGCCTGATGAACCTCACGTACTACCTGTCACTGGAGCGGCTGCCGCTGGCGATTGCCGTGACGCTGGAATTCATCGGGCCGCTGCTGCTGGCGGCGGCGCTGTCGCGGCGGGCGCTGGATTTTGCCTGGGTCATTCTGGCTGGTCTGGGCATCGTGCTGATCAGCCCGCAGGGCAACGGCAGCGGCCCGCTGGACCCCATCGGCGTCACGCTGGCGCTGGTGGCGGGGGCTTTCTGGGCCGCGTACATCCTGCTGGGCGGCGCGGTGGGGCGGCGGCTGCCCGGCACCACGGGCGTGGCGGTGGGCATGCTGGTGGCCGCCGCCGTGTGCGTGCCGTTCGGGGTGGCGCAGGCCGGAACGGCGCTGCTGGACCCCGCCGTGCTGCTCACCGGGCTGGGCGTGGCCGCGCTGTCCAGCGCTCTGCCCTACAGTCTGGAAATGCGCGCCCTGCGGCTGGTGCCTCCGCGCGTCTTCGGCGTGATGATGAGCGTCGAGCCGGCCATGGGCGCCGTGTGCGGCCTGCTGTTCCTGGGCGAGCGGCTGGCCGGCCTGCAATGGGTGGCGATTGCCTGCGTGATCCTGGCCAGTGCGGGCATCAACCTGACCACGCCGCGCCCGCCGCCCATGGTGGAGCCGGTGAACTAGCTTCAGCCACGCGCGGCGGCCCCATGGCCATCCGGCCGCCGCGCCGCGAACAGCACCCGCGTGAAGGCGTAGTACACCCGCCCGCCGGGAAACGCGTCCGTCAACCGCCGAAGGTACGCCGCCTCGAAACGCCGTCCGGTCTCCGCGTCCAGCCGCGAGAGGTAGGGCACCAGCGCCGTGCCGCGCGTCCAGTCCAGCAGGCCCGCCGCGCCGTCCAGCACCACCGGGTAGACCCTGCTGAGCGCCGTGATGTCAGCCGCCCCCAGGGCGTCCAGCGTCTCGGCGTAGGCGGCCGGCGTCAGCACCGGCGAGGCCCCATGCGCCGGCCCGAAGCGCGTGAACCCGCCCAGTTCGGTGCGGAAGTCGTCTGCCGTGGCCGAGAGCAGGCGGTGGGAGGCGTGATCGTGGTTGGCCGGCACCTGCACCGCCAGCACGCCGCCGGGACGGAGATTCGACCACAGCCGCGCCAGCAGCGCCGGGTGGTCCGGCAGCCACTGCAGCGCCGCGTTGGAATAGATCAGATCGTAGCCGCCGTCCAGATCCAGAATGCTGCCTTCCTGAAAACGCAGGTTGGGCAGGCGGTGGTCCCGCGCCCGCCCCAGCATTTCCGGGCTGCTGTCCAGGCCCAGCACGCGCGCTGTGGGAAAACGGGCCGCGAGCCCCACGGTCTGCTCGCCCGTGCCGCAGCCCAGATCGACAATCTCGCGGTAGGCCTGCTGCGGCACCATCGCCTGAAGATCGCGTGCGGGAGCGCTGCGGGCCTCGTTGAACCGGTGGTACTGGTCAGGATTCCAGGTCATGCCCTGAGCTTAAATCCGGGGATTTTCAGAGTGTGCGTACTCGAGTAGTGACATGCGCCAAGAGTCGAAACCGGTCCCCAGCGGCAGGTTCAGCGCGCGCTGCGCCGGGAGGATGCCCGCCCGCCGGGGCCTCCTCCCCAGGACCGCGGGCCGGATGCTCTAGACTTCCCGGCAATGTTGGCAATCATCGGCGCGATGGACGAAGAAATCGAATTGTTGCTGGGCGATCTGACGGGCCGTCAGGAGCTGTCCTACCCGGGTGCGACGCTGTACCGCGGCCAGCTGGACGGCACGGAGATCCTGCTCACGCGCGGCGGCATCGGCAAGGTCAATGCGGCGCTGACCACCGCGCACCTGCTGGCGGCGGGCGCGACGCGCATCATCTTTACCGGCGTGGCCGGTGGGGTTCACCCGGACCTGCAGGTGGGCGACATCGTGGTCAGCACCGACTGCGTGCAGCACGACGTGGACGTCACGGCGCTGGGCTACCCGCTGGGCACCGTGCCGGGCGAGGCTGCTGCCTGGGCCGCCGACGAGACGCTGCGGGCCGCCGCCGTGCAGGCCGCGCAGGAGGTGGACGGCGTGCGCGTCATCGAGGGCCGCATTGCGAGCGGGGACCAGTTCATCGCCTCACCGGAAGCAGTGCGGCGCCTGCAAACCACGTTTGACGCTGCCTGCGCCGAGATGGAGGGCGCGGCGGTGGCCCAGGTCTGCGCCAAGGCGAGCGTGCCCTTCGTGATTATTCGCAGCGTCAGCGACACGGCGGACGGCAGCGCCGGGGTGGACTACCGCGAGTTCATGCCCAGGGTGGCCCGCCACGCCAAGGCCGTGGTGCGCGGCATGCTGGTGCGGCTGACCGCCCCTGACGGCCATGACCGCCACTGAAGCCTCCCTGACGGCCCGGCTCTCCGCCCCGGTGCGCTTTGTGCTGGGGCTGGGCCTGCTGGTGGCGTTTGCGGCTGCCGGTCAGGCGCTGGTGACCGTCACGCGGCTGCCGCTGCCGGGTTCGGTGGTGGGGCTGGCGCTGCTGTGGGCCGCGCTGGGGCTTCGGGTGGTGCGCCTGCACTGGATCGCAGGCGCCGCCGACGGCCTGCTGGGCATCCTGGGGCTGCTGTTCGTGCCGGCCACCGTGGGCTTTATCGGGTTCCTGTCTGCCGGGGCCAACTGGGGGCTGTGGCTGCTGGTCATGACGGCGGGCCTGCTGCTGGGCGGCGGCGTGGCCGGGGTGCTGGCCTCGCGTCTCGTCCGGCCTGGGCAGGACGGGGCACAGGCGTAGCGTGCCCTGGATCGCGCTGACGTTAATTGCTTTCGCCCTGGGCGTGGTGTTGCAGCTGCGGGTGCGCTCGCCGCTGGCCAATCCCACGCTGGTGGCCACGCTGATCGTGGCCGGGGTGCTTCTTGTCGGCGGCATTCCGCACGCCCGCTACCTGGAGGAGGTCAGGCCGCTGACCGCGCTACTGGCCCCGGCCATCGTGGCGCTGGCGGTGCCGATGTACCGGCTGCGGGCGCTGCTGGCCAGGCAGTGGCGCTCGCTGGTGATCGGCGGCCTGAGCGGTACGCTGGTGGGCGTGGGGGCCGACGTGCTGTTCTCGCGCGTGCTGGGGCTGAGCGGTGAGGCCCAGCGCTCGCTGCTGACCGCCCCTGCCACCAGTCCGGTGGCGCTGCAACTCGCGCAGTTTACCGGCGCGCCGCCCGCGCTGGCCGCCACGCTGGCGGTGCTGTCGGGGCTGGTGGGAGCATTGATCCTGCCAGGCTTCCTGACATTGATCGGCGTGAAGCATCCGCTGGCGCGTGGGCTGGCGATTGGCGCGGTGGCCCACGGCGTCGGGACCGCCCGCGCCCGCGAGGAGGGTGAACTGACCGGGGCGGCCAGTTCGATTGGCATGGGGCTGGCCGCCCTGCTGGTGACCGTGGTGGTGGCGGGCGTCAGCCGGGGCTAAGGGGCTCCTGCCCGGAAAAGAAGGCCTCAAAGTTGTCGAGAACGGTGGGCGCATCGGTCAGCACGCTCCCGACAGGGGTCACGGGATCGCCTGCCCGCACCTCACCCTCCTGTAGAACGCGGGCGTACATGCCGGGCCGACCCGCGTCACGAAAACGCCTCACAAAACCGGGATCGCCCATGCGCTCGGCCAGGGTCACGCAGGGAATACGGGCAAAGGTGACCTCCAGTAGCGCGCTGCCCACCCGAAACTGCTGGCCCAGCCGCACGGAGGCGGACTGAAGGTCAGAGAACAGCAGGTTCTCCCCGAAGGTGCCCGGCGCCAGTTGCCGGCCAAGCCGGGCGGACCAGAACCTGTAATCCGGCCCGGTGTAGATGTAGACGGCCTGATCGGGACCGCCGTGGTTTTCGGTGTCCAGGATGTGATCGCCGCTTAACCCCAGACGTCCGATGAACACGGCACCAGCCACGGGCCGCTTGTGGATGCCAGTCCAGCCGGATTTGCTCCGCACGGCCTGCGGGGTGCCGACACAGACGCCCAGCAGCTTCATGCCTCTGAGTATGACAGGCCGCCGCGCCCACGGCAGGCCCGAAAGCACCCGGACGATGACTGTCCGGGTGCCCCGCCTGGTTCTCCGTTAGCGGACGGGCTCTGCCGGGCGCCGCGCCGGATCGGCCCGCACAGTGTCGGGATGCTCCATCACGCCAAAACGCGGCAGGGTCCAGCGGTCCAGGCCCCACCATCCGGCCACGCGCCAGCCCAGCACCAGCCACGTCGCCAGGATGAACAGCAGCGGGTTGCTGCTGACCGTGCCGGCCAGCAGGAAATTGGCGTTCAGAAAGCCGCCAAAAAAGGCCGCGATGCCCGTGAACAGCCCCAGAATCAGGGCGACGCCCACCAGCAGTTCGCCGTAGGCCACCAGGTACGAGAAGGCGACCGCGTTGGGCAGGGCCAGATTTTCCACAAACCAGCCGTACCAGCCCGCCACATCCGGGTGATCGCCGCCAGTCTTGACCAGCACTCCGTTCAGAAAACCGGTGACGGCGGCGCCGGCCTTCTCGCCCACCCACACCCCGGCGGGGTTGGTGACCTTGCCCCAGCCTGCGCTGAGCCACTCGTGGCCCACGTACAGGCGCAACAGCAGCCACAGGGGAGCCAGCCGCGGATCGGCGAACAGCAGGCGGGAGATGGCGGGTTCTCTCAGGGTGGCCGGGGCCGGGGCGGTGGGCAGGATGGTCATGGTGGAGCCTCCTGGGCAAGGGGAAGGGAGCAACCGTCTCCCCTGCTGTCTCCGCAGCTTCTGCCCGCCGCATTACGTGGCCCACCGAACCTGCTCGAGTTGACTCCCCACGTCCCAGCCCCGATGCTGGGAAGTCTTATGGCCCGCACCGTCAACCCCATTCAGGACCGCGCCCGGCGCTCGGCGCTGGAACAGGCGGCGTACCTGGCGCTGTACGAGCGCGGGTATGCCGGGGTAACGCTGGCCAACATTGCCGAACACGCCGGGGTCAGTCGGGGCACGCTGGTGTACCACTTCGGCAGCCGCGCCGGGCTGCTCTCGGCGGTGATGCGGCGGTTCACCCGGACCATCACGGTGGCGACGCGGCGGGCGCTGCGGCTGGCCGACACGCCCGATGCCAAGCTGCGCGCCTTCGTGGACAACCAGTTTTACGGCGTCCAGAACACCCGGCGCTTCTACACCGTGTCGCTGGATTTCCTGGCGGCGGCCACCCGTGACCCGGAACTGATGGCCGTGCAGCGCGACTTCCTGCGGCAGACGCTGGACCTGGACCTGGAACTGGCGCGGCTGGCCGGGGAGGACGGCGCACAAACGCGGGCGCGGCAACTGCGGGCGCTGGTCGAAGGCCTGAGCGTACGCTTTCTGGCCGACGCGGCACCCGATCTGGCGGCCTACCGCGCCGACTGCCTGGGGGGCCTGCGGGCGATTCTGGGCTGGGACTAGGCCATCTGGCCGAGGTCAGCGCTGCCGGAAAGCTGTCACGCTACGACATGACCGGAGAACTAGATTCCTACCTTTCCCGTGCCGCGCGGGCGCTGGTGCTGCTCCATGAGGAGAAGATGCGCGAGTTTCTGGAGGTGTGGCGGCAGGCCGAGGCGGCGAACGTCCGCCTCCCCGCCACACCCGACGCCCACTATCAGTCGTTGCAGCACCTGCTGCGGCATGTGCTGCACTCGTCCGGGCAGTACATGGTCAGGATGTGCGCGCATCTGGGGTTGCCCGATCCGCAGGTGGAGGCTGTTCCTGAGATTGGGGACGTGGAGGCGCAGGCGCAGGACTATCTGGACCGTCTGCTGCGCTGGTGGCGCGTGCCGCTGGCCGCCGCCGAGAATGCGGACATGGAACCGGAGAGATACACGCCGGGGATGCACTACTGGATCGACGCCATGCTGGAACACGCGGTAATGCATCCCGTGCGCCACAGTTTTCAGCTGCGGGAGCTGCTGGCGGCTCCGGCATAGGCAAGCTCAGGTCACGGCCAACGCCATCTTCTCCAGCGCCGCCGCGATCTGCCGCGCCCCTTCCAGCAACCGGGGGCCGGGGCGGCCCAGGCCACTTTCGGGAACCGCGATGACCGGAATCCCCAGCCCACGCGCCTCGATCACCTCGGGCCGCAGTTTTTTCGCGCCGCACCACGAACACACGATCAGGTCCGGCTGTGCCTCACGCACCTCGTCCAGCGTCAGGGGGGTACTGCGGCCCGGGCGCGTGGCCAGGGCATTGACCGCCCCCATCCCGGCCAGCAGTTCCGTGACCCACGAGTCGCGCGTGGCCGCGATGATCGGGCGCGGCCACCACTCCACCAGCACGCGCGGAGGGCGGAGAGAGGCGCGGCGCAGGCTGGCGAGGTCCGCTTCAAGTTGCGCTGCCACCTCCTGCCCCCGGCGCTCCAGCCCGATGGTCTTCCCGATCAGCCGGATGTCATCCAGGGTGCCGGCCACCGTAACCGGATCGAGGATCAAAGTCGGCAGGCCGCGAGCGTGCAGACCGTCCACGACGCGCTGCATGCCCGGCACGCTGAGGCTGGCGAGGACCAGATCAGGCCGGGTCTGCGCCACGGCGTCCAGATCAATGTCGAGGTCCGGCCCCACCCGGACAGCACGTTCCAGGCCCGGCGCGTCGCTGTGCGAGTCGGCGGCCACCACCCAGTCCGCCGCGCCCAGCGCCGCCAGAATGTCCGAATTGCTGGACACCAGGGAGGCCAGCCGTAAAGGGGAAGAGGGGCCGCAATCCATGCAGGACAGTCTAGCGACGCGGCGGCGCGGAGCAGGGCCATCATGACGCCTTCACGGTTGTGTCTTTCGGCATTTTCCGCGCGTGCAGCGCGGTCAAAAGCCCCCTGACCGTGTGGTAACCTGTGGGTCATGAAGAACACGTTCGCCGTCACCATCACGCTGCTGTTGGCCCTGACGCTGGCTGGCTCGGTTGCGGGTTACCGCATGGCCACCACCCCGCACCACGCAGAAGCCCATGACGAGACCAACGCCGTCTCTGAAGAAGCCCCCAGCGCCAACGTCGCCGCCACAGGTGCGGCGGGTGCCCCCGGCGCACTGGGCGACGTGAAGCCCGATCAGGCCGGCGGCACCACCAGCGGACCCGAGGGGGCCGTGGCCCGGCCGGGCGGCGACATGAGTGGCAACGGCGCGCCCAGCGGCGACACCGAGCAGGCCCAGGCCGGCACACCCAGCACCCCAGACACCACCAGCAACGAGCAGGCCGCCACCGGTAACCCGCCGGCCGCCACCGCCGTGGCCGGAGAGACCCAGGGTGACGCCTCGGCAGGCCAGGAGCTGTACGTCAGCAACTGCTCCGGCTGTCACGGCGCGGACGGTGGCGGCGGCATTGGCCCCAGCCTGAAACTGGCCAACGGTCCCAAGTCGTGGACGGTCACCCAGTTTAATACCGTGCTGCGCGAGGGCAAGCTGCCCGACGGCGAGGAACTGGGCGCCATCATGCCCCGCTTCACGGAGACCCAGCTGACCGACGCCGATATCGCCAATGTCTTTGCCTACGTCAAGACCTTCTGACCCTCCACTGCTGCTCCGCCGGCCTGCCCACGCGGCAGGCTTTTTTGATGGCGGTGGCCTGCCGGGAACCCTCGCGCGCCGGGCCGCGTAGTTTAAGGGTATGGCTCCCCTCAACATTCCCTTTCTGAACAAGGATTCCAACCTGCCCGGCGGCATGACCCACCCGACCTGGGTTGTGCTGGACGTCACCGGACCGTATCCGGAGCGCAACCCCAGCAACCCGATTGCCGCGCTGCTCAGCCGCACCGAGACGCTGGAGGCGCTGGAAGCCCGCATCGACAAGCTGGGCAACGCCGAGTGGCTGCACGGCGTGCTCGTGAAGATCTCCGAATTCACGGCCTCCCCCGCCGCCGCACACGCGGTCCGGGGCATGCTGGGACGGCTGGCAACCAATAAGCGTGTAGTGGCCTACCTGCCTCAGCTGACCATGACCGCCCTGATCGCCGCCAGCGGCGCGAAGGAGATTGCCGCGCCCGAATCGGCGGACGTGCTGCTGGGCGGCTTCGGGCTGGAGCAGACCTATCTGGGCGAGTTCCTCAAGAAGCACGGCATCGAGTTCGAGAACCTGAGAATCCGCGAGTACAAGGCCGCGCTGACCCGCTTCTCTCAGGACCACATGGACGACGCCAACCGCGAGCAGCTTCAGGCCTACATCGACGGTCTGGAAGCCGCCTGGGCCGATGATCTGGCAGCGGCGCGTGGCGTGGAGCGCGGGGTGGCTGCCGCGTGGCTGGCCGGCGACCTGACCAGCGCGCAGGGGGCGCTGGACGCCGGCCTGATCACCAAGGTGGCCTACGAGGACGAACTCGTCGGTCCCGGTACCCGTCCGCTGGCCGCCGTGATTGACCTGCTGATGCCGCGCAAATTCGGCAGCCCGAAGGCAGGTAAGGTGGCGATTGTGCCGGTGATCGGCACCATCGTGACGGGCAAGAGCCGCAACAACGCGCTGCCCCTGCCACTCCTGGGCGGCCCGATGGCCGGATCGGACACGGTGGTGGCGGCGCTCAAGCGGGCAAAAGAGGACAAGGACACCCGCGCCATCGTCCTGTACGTCAACAGCGGCGGCGGCAGCGCGCTGGCCTCGGACCTGATGTGGCGCGAGGTCTCCACCAGCGAAAAGCCGGTGGTGGTGGTTATGGGCGAGTACGCGGCCAGCGGCGGGTACTACGTCGCCACGCACGCCAGACACATCGTCGCCTCGCCGTACACCCTGACCGGCAGCATCGGCGTGGTGAGCGGCAAGCCGATCCTGCAGGAATTCAATGCCCGCCAGGGCCTCAATCCCGAACGGGTGGGCCGCGACCGCGCCCTGATGTACAGCGCCAGCCGCCCCTACAACGACGACGAACGCCAGCACGTCGAGCGCGGCATTCTGGAGGTTTACGAGCGCTTCACCTCCAGGGTGGCCGAGGGCCGCAAGATGAGCAGGGACCAAGTCAATGCCCTGGGGCGCGGGCGCATCTGGAGCGGCCACGACGCGCTGGAACGCGGGCTGGTGGACGAGCTGGGTGACCTGCGCACCGGCATCGAGCGCGCCTGCGAATTCGCCGGGCTGCCCTACGACGCCCCGGTGTACACCGCCACCCCCAGGAACGCCGGACCCCTGCCCGAATTCGTGCAGGAGGCTGGCCGCGCCGCTCAGATCAACGTCTGGCCCTTTGGCCGCGAACGGGTGCTAACGTGGTTCGATCAGGAAGTGAAGGTGCGCTGAGATCCAAACCTGATCAGACCACCAGAACGCCCCTCTCCCGTCATGGACGAGGGGCGTTCTGGTGATTGGAACGGCGCTCAGCTTTTCAGGATGGCGTGCAGTTCCTTGTAGATGGCCCGGCTCTCTTCCAGCGTCTCGCCGTAGCCGCGCATCAGGATGCGGGCGGCCTCTCCCCCCCGGCCCGCCGCCTTGAGCTGGTCCAGCAGGTCATCGATGTGGTTGCGGGCCTTTTCCATCTGCGGGTCGCGCGGCGGCTCCGGCGGCAGCGGCGCGGCGGCGGGCGGGCCAGGCAGCGGCGTCACGTCCTCCAGATCCGAGGTGTTGGGTCCGTCCTCGGCGTCGTATTCCACCCAGGGAATCTCCCCGGCGGGGGCCACGCCGAAACTGCGGGCCGCGTCGGCCAGCGCGGCCCATTTGGCGTCGTTCAGGGTGTGGCCGCCCGACAGGCCCTCGCGGGTCACGCCCAGCAGGGTCAGGCGGGCGCGGACCACCGGGGGCTGCACGCTGTCGCAGGCCCAGGCCAGCGCCCACTGCGGGTCGGCCGCCTCCAGGTGCAGGGCCAGCTGATCCAGGTCCGGAACGGGAATGACGCGCGCCTGGTCCCCCCGTACTTCCAGGGTGGCCCAGGCGCTCATGCTGGCGCGGAGGGCTTCGCGCACGCGGTCAAATTCAGGCATGTCCGGAAGTCTAAAGGGCCGGGGGGCCAAAAGTCTAAGGAGGGGTTTGGCGTTTGTTGGCGGCGTGGAGTTGCCGCTCCCCCAGCCGATTTCCGGGCCAGCTAAGTTCCGGGCGTCAGTGTCAGCGTCCGCACGCGGCCCCAGTCTGCCGCGTCGGTGCTCATGGGCAGGTACTGGCCCTCTATCCACATGGGCTGCTGATCGCTGACGTGGTCGCCCAGCGGGTTGCCGCCCTGGCCCAGGCTGCCGATGAACACGCTGCTGTTCATGTCGCTCAGGTCAATGATCTGGCGGTAGCTGGCGCCGTGGGTCTGCCGGAAAGTGCCCTGCTCAGGGCGGGCGACGTTCACGGTGTTGGTCCCGCCGCTGGTGGGCGCACTGTGGTTGAACAGCCACGCCAGCGCCGTCACGTCGCCGAAAGCGCGGTGGTTGCTGGCCACCTGATGCAGTCGGCCGTAGGTCCAGTCCGCCGGATCGGCCCCCAGGCGGGCGCTCAGGTCGTCGGCCGCGCGCCCGAGGCTGGCGCGCAGCTCGGCAGCGCAGTTCTGAATCTGGGCAGCCACGTTGCGGCACAGTTCGCCGTCGGACTGGAGCTGTTTCAGGACGCTCAGGCTATTGAGGGTGGCGGCGTTGCCCAGCTCATCCTGGGCCATCTTCTGCAGCTGCATCAGCCACGCCTCGAAGACGGTGGGGGCCACGGCGTCGGCCCGCATGTTGCCGTCCCACCCGCGCAGCAGCTCCAGCGCCTGCCGGCTGAGCTCGCCGTCAGGCTGCGTGGCCAGCAGCGCGTCCTTCATGTCCTGCCACACCAGGCTGACGGTATCGAGCTGCACCGCCTTCACGTCCTGCACGGTCAGGCCGTCGGGCTTGGCGGTCAGCAGGTCGGTGATGCGCGCGGCGCGGTACGGCTCGGCCCAGTTGCGCTCGTTGCCCAGGCTGTAGGCGTAGCTGTCCGGCACGACCTTGTTGTTGGCCGTGACCACCAGGCCGTCGGCGGGGTTGTAGGTGTGCGGCAGGCCCTCGAAGGGAATGAACCCGGTCCATTCGCGGCTGCCATCGCCGCTGACCGGCAGGCTGCCGTCCCAGCCGTCGCGCAGCGGCACCCGGCCCGGCGCGTAGTAGCCGGTGTTGCCGTCCACGTCGGCGTAGACGAAGTTCTGGCTGGGGGCCACGTAGCGGGTCAGGGCCGCCTTGAAGTCGTCCCAGTTCTGGGCGTAGTTCAGCCCCAGAAAGGCATCCATGGTGGTGTCGCCGGGTTGCAGGGCGGTCCAGCGCAGGGCCACGCGCGGCCCCACGTCGGACGCGCCCGCGTCGCTGACCACCGGGCCGTGTCGGCTCTCGCGTACAGTCAGGGTCACGTCGTCGCCGCCCTTGACCTTAATAATTTCCTGGCGCTGGGTGAACGAAGCGTCGGCGGGTTCAATGTACAGGTCCTGCACGTCGGGGTTGGTGTTGGTCACGCCCCAGGCCACGCGCTCGTTGCGCCCGATCACGATGGCGGGAAGGCCCGGAATGCTGGCCCCGATGGCCTTCAGGGTTGGACCCTGGAGATCGGCCAGATACCACAGCATCGGGCTGGTCAGCGCCAGATGCGGATCGTCGGCCAGGATCGGCTTGCCGCTGGCAGTGCGGCTGCCGCCGATCACCCAGTCGTTGCTGCCCTTGCCCGGAACCGCCTGCAAGCCCAGCTCGCGGGCGGCGTTCAGATGGGCCTGCAGGGCGTCGATGGCCGACTCCGGCAGCGTGGCGGTGTCCAAGCCGGCCCCCGGCTGCGTCCCCGTCTTCGCCAGCTCATCGCCGCTGAGGATGGTGGGGCCGTCCGCTGGGTAGGGGGCGGTGACCTCGTCCAGCCCCTGCTGTCCCAGGCGCTGCATGACGCGGGTGTTCAGCACCTCGTCCTCCATGTTGCCGCCCAGGTCATAGGCCATCAGCTTGCTCCAGGACACGCTGTCCACCTCCTTCCAGGGTTCAGGCGTGTAGCCCAGGATGCGGAATTCAGGCGCCACCTGGCCCTGCGCCATCGCGGCGTTCACGCCCGCCGTGTAGGCCTGCACCAGACGGCGGGCCTGCTCCGAGAGGGCGGGCAGCACCGTTTCGGCGGCCTTCTGAAAGCCCCAGGTCCGCAGAAATTTATCCTGGGCCAGCGCGGGTGCGCCCAGCACCTCGGACAGGCGGCCCGCCACCACGCGGCGCTGGAAGTCCATCTGCCACGCGCGGTCCTGCCAGTGCACGTAGCCCAGCGCGAACACGGCGTCCTCGTCGGTCTGCGCGCGGATGTGCGGCACGCCCCACCTGTCACGGGTGACGGTGGCCGGACCGCTCAGACCGCCCAGGGTGACCTCACCGCTTACCTGCGGCGTGGACGTGGCCCTGGCCCACAACACCACGCCCAGTACCGCCACCAGCACGATCAGCAACAACCACAGCAGCCCCCTCCCTATTCCCTTTAACGCATGCCCCACCGATCCACGTCGTGCCATTGAGTCTCCCCCTAGATGAATGTTTGTATTGAGTGCAATTTGGTGACGTGCAGCATAGCGACTGGCAGGGTCACAGGGGACAGCACGCCTGCGCGCGGCCTGTCCGGAGACGCATGACAGGTGGGCGGCAGGGAAATACAAGCGTTCAGCTCTGCAATCCCGCCCAGCAGGTCTTTACCTCGCGTCAGACGTGTCGGTGGAGAGGTAAAGCTTGGCGGGCCGCCCCGACTGCCCGTAGTGGTGGTCCAGGCTGGCCTCCCCGGTGCGGACCAGATGTTCCAGATAGCGCCACGCGGTCACGCGGCTCAGGCCCACCCGCTCGCCCAGGTCCTCAGCGCTGACGCTACCTGCCGCAGCGCGCAGGGCGGCGGCCACCCGCTCCAGGGTATGCGGGTCAATGCCGCGCGGCAGGCCCCCCACGGCGCTGGGGATCACACCCAGCACCCGGTCCAGCTCGGCCTGGTCCAGCCGCGGCCCGCCCTCATGCGCGGGACGGCGGGCGCGGTGACGGGCCACCAGTTCAGCCAGCCGCGCACCGGTGAACGGCTTAATCAGGTAGTCGAAGGCCCCGTGCGCCAGCGCCAGCCGCACGCTGGCCTCGTCATCGGCGGCGGTGATCAGGGCCACGTCGGTCAGGAGGCCCGCCGCACGCCAGTGGTGCAGCAGGCCCAGACCGCTGCCGTCGGGCAGATGCACGTCCAGCAGGATCAGATCCGGTTGCAGGGCGCGGGCCAGCGCGTCGCCCTGGGCGCAGCTGGCAGCGCTGCCCACCACATGCACGCCGGGGTCCCGCTCCAGCAGGTCACGGTTGACGCGGGCCACGCGTTGATCGTCCTCGACGAGCAGCACGCGCACGGGGGGAGCGGGCGTCATCCACCCACCTGTTCAGCCGGCGCGGAAGGAGTGGAAAGCGCAGGCAGCGGTGCGGGCAGGCTGACCTCGAACACGGTCTGCCCGCCGCGCCGGTGGTGCCGCAGGTGCCCGCCCAGCGCCCCCACGCGGGCCAGCACCCCGGCCAGCCCGTGCCCCCGCCCCTCGCCCTTGCTGCTCACGCCACGCACGAAAACCTGCTCGCCCAGGCCGTCCGGCACGCCAGGACCGCTGTCCTCCACTTCGATCTGCACGCCCTCGGGGTCCTCGCCGATGGACACGGTCACGCGGCCCGGCTGGCCGGCCAGCGCCTCGAAGGCGTTCTCGGTCAGGTTGCCCACCGCCGTGACCAGCGTGTCGGCGTGCCGTTCCCAAACAGGCGAGAGGACGCTGCCCTCGGCCACCGCGAACTCGATGCCCAGCTCCTGCGCCCGCTCGCGCTTGCCGGCCAGTAGCGCCACCAGACGCGGCACCTGGACGTCGCGCAGCAGTTGCCGGAACTGGGCGTCCGAGCGGATCTCGGCGTTCAGCACGCGCAGGGCTTCCTCCGGGCGGTCCAGTTGCAGCAGGCCGGAAATAACGTGCAGGCGGTTCTGGTACTCATGCGTCTGGGCGCGCAGCACGTCCACGAAGCCGCGGGCGTGGGTCAGCTCCTCAGCCAGCGCCAGCGCCTGTGCGCGGTCCCGGAAACCCGAGACGAAACCGCCGCCCTCCAGCGGCTCCAAGTTGACCAGCAGCGGCTCGCCGCGCAGGGTCAGTTCCAGGTTCTGCTGCCGGGCCGCCACGCCGCCGCGCGTCAGGCGGGCTAGTTCAGGCCAGCCCTGCTCCAGCGGGTACGGGGTGGGGCGCTGGCCCAGCACCTCGGCGGCACGGTCACTGACCAGCGTGACCCTTCCCGCCGCGTCCACCGCGATCACGCCCTCGCGCAGCGCGGCCAGCACGGCGCGTTGCTGCCGGGCCAGCGCGGCGATTTCCTCCGGCTCCAGGTTCAGGATCTCGGCGCGCAGCCGGCGGGCCGCCCACACCGCGCCCCCACTGCCCAGCGCCAGCGCCAGCACGAACCACGGCGCCAGACCACTCAGCGCCTCGCCCACCAGGGACCACACCTGCGGCATCAGGTAACCGGTGCTGACCACGCCCACCACCTCTCCGGCCTGCCACACCGGGACCTTGCCGCGCACGCTGACGCCCAGGCTGCCGCGCGCCACGCTCACGATCTCGTGGCCCGCGAAGGGTTCAGCGTTATCGCCCCCCTCCATCGGCAGGCCCAGCCGCGCCGGCACCGGGTGCGCCAGCCGGAGGCCCGCACGGTCCCCCACCACGATAAAGTCGGCCTCTGCCGCGCCGCGCAGCGAGTTGACACGGGCGTTCAGTGCCGGGTTGGGCTGGCCGGACGCCGCGCCCACCACCACCTCCGGCAGCCGGGCCACCAGACGGCTGGCCGTCAGCGCCCGCTCGCCCAGCCGCGCGCGGGCCTCGCCGTACAGCTGCCACGACTGCACGCCCACCAGCAACGCCGTCATGCCGCACAGCACCGCCAGATGCCAGCGCACCAGACGGCCTTGCAGCCCTCCTCTGGGCAGGCTGGAATGGGGGCGGGAGGCAGGGGTCATCAGCGTTGCCGGTCATTCTAGAACCGTGCCTGCCCAGGCTGACCCGGTTCCGTGCATTGTGTTCACGGCTGTGCATTGCGCTCACGAAAAACGGCGTGCCAGACGGCCTCTTCCTCTTGCTTCGATTCCACCGGGGGGCTACGCTTCATTCCACGCACAATCCAAACCCGCGCCTCACCGCGCATCACTTTTCGGAGGTTCCATCATGAAGCACCAGAATATTGTCCTTGCCCTGTCCGCTCTGCTGCTCGCCGCGCCCGCCACCCTGGCCCAGGGCGTCAACAACCTGCGCATCATGGCCCCGGCCAGCCCCGGCGGCGGCTGGGACCAGACCAGCCGCGCCATTCAGACCGTGTTGCAGGAACAGGGCATCGTCAAGCCGGTGCAGGTGTTCAACGTGCCCGGCGCGGGCGGTACCATCGGTCTGGCGCAGCTGTACAACGCCAAGGGCGACGGCAGCCTGCTGATGACCATGGGCCTGGTGATGGTGGGCGCCATCCAGACCAACAGCTCCAAGGTGGACCTGAGCCGCGTGACCCCGATCGCCCGCCTGACCGGCGAGTACGAGGTCATCGTGGTGCCTGCCGCCAGCCCCCACAAGAACATGGCCGATCTGGTGGCCGCGTGGAAGGCCGATCCCGGCAAGGTGGCGTTTGCGGGCGGCAGCGCCGGCGGCACCGACCACATGCTGGTGGGGCTGGTGGCCAAGGCCGCCGGGATTGACCCCAAGAAGGTCAACTACGTGCCGTTCAGCGGCGGCGGCGAGACGCTGGCGGCCCTGCTGGGCAACCAGGTGGCGGCGGGCGTGGCCGGTTACGGTGAGTTCGAGGCCCAGATCAAGGCTGGCAAGCTGCGCGCCATCGGCATCAGCTCGGCCAAGCCTCAGGCGGGGATTCCCGTACCCACCCTCAAGTCGCAGGGCCTGAACGTGGAACTGGCCAACTGGCGCGGCATCGTGGCCGCCCCCGGCATCAGCGCGGGCGAGAAGGCCGCGCTGGTCGCCGCCATGGACAAGATGCACGCCAGCAAGCAGTGGAAAGACACCCTGGCCACCCGCAACTGGACCGATCTGTACCTGAGCGGCAGCAGGTTCGACGTGTACCTCAAGCTGGAAGCAGCCCGCACCAAGGAAGTGCTGCAGAGCATCGGCCTGGTGAAGTGAGCCGCTGACCCGGCGGTGGGGCGGAGGGGAGTTCCACGGCCCCTCCGCCCCTTTCTTTGGCGCCCCACCTCGTTTGGCGCCGCCTCCCGTTGAGCGTGCCACGCCCCGCTCAACCTGTTGACCTCTCATTCATTCCCTGCAGGAGCCCCCATGACCCAGCCCCCGCCCACCCCTTCCACCCGCCCACCCATCAGCGTTCCGGACCTGCTGGTGGCCTTAGCCCTGACCGCACTGGGGGCCGCGCTGTTTCTCGGCAGCCGTGAGATTCCCTTTGGCATCAATGCGGTGGTGGGGCCACGCGTCTTTCCGTTGATCGTCAGCGTGGGCCTGACCGTGCTGGGGCTGCTGCTGACCGTGAGCGTGCTGCGCGGTGACCGCGCCGAACCTGCCGCCGAGGAGGACACGGACCTGACGGTGCCGGTCAATCTGGCGTCTCCCGGCATCATCCTGGGCGGCTTCGTGCTGGGCGCGGCGGTGCTGACCACCGCAGGGTTCGTGATCGGCACCGCCATCATGTACTTCAGCGTGGCATGGGCCTTCGGTGAGCGCCGCGTCGGCCTGATGGCCGGGGTGGCGCTGGCCGTGGCCCTGGTCACCTACGTGGCCTTCACGCGCGGCCTGGGCCTGAACCTGCCGCCCGGCGTCCTGAAAGGCGTCCTGTAATGGAGGCCCTGACCTCTCTGCTGGCGGGCTTTGAAACCGCGCTGACCCCCATCAACCTGCTGTGGGCGCTGATCGGCGTCACGCTGGGCACGCTGGTGGGCGTGCTGCCCGGCATCGGCCCGGCGCTGACGGTGGCCCTGCTGCTGCCGGTGACGGCCAAACTGCCGGCCGTCAGCGCCTTTATCATGTTCGCGGGCATCTATTACGGTGGGATGTTCGGGGGCAGCACCACCTCTATCCTGCTGAACACCCCGGGCGAGTCGGCCAGCATCATCACCGCGCTGGAGGGCAACAAGATGGCCCGCAAGGGCCGCGCCGCCGCCGCGCTGGCCACCGCCGCCATCGGCTCGTTCATTGCGGGCACCATTGGCACGCTGCTGCTGACCTTCGCCGCACCTGCCATTGCCGAGATTGCCGTGCAGATCACGCCCAGCGCCAAGTTTGCGCTGATTATGCTGGCGTTCGTGACCATCAGCGCCACCTTCGGCGGTAGCCCACTGCGCGGCCTGCTGAGCCTGTTCATGGGACTGGCGATCGGGCTGGTGGGCACCGACCTGCAAAGCGGTCAGGCCCGCTTCGCGCTGGGCCGCCCGGAACTGCTGGACGGCATCGACTTCATCACCGTGGTGATCGGCCTGTTCGCCATCGGCGAGACGCTATATGTCGCCAGCCGCCTGCGCAAGGGCAAGAGCGACGTGATCAAGCTGGAAGGCGGCGCCACGATGTCAAAGCAGGACTGGCGCCGTAGCTGGGGGCCGTGGCTGCGCGGCACAGCCCTGGGCTTTCCCTTCGGGGCGATTCCGGCGGGCGGCGCGGAAATCCCGACCTTCCTGAGTTACACGCTGGAAAAACGGCTGTCCAAGCACCCGGAAGAATTCGGCCACGGGGCCATCGAGGGTGTCGCCGGCCCGGAGGCCGCCAACAACGCCAGCGCGGCGGGCGTGCTGGTGCCGCTGCTCACGCTGGGCCTGCCCACCAGCGCCACCGCCGCCATTCTGCTGGCCGCCTTCCAGCAGTACGGGCTGCAGCCGGGACCGCTGCTGTTTCTGACCAACGGTGAACTGGTGTGGGGCCTGATCGCCAGCCTGTACATCGGCAACGTGATGCTGCTGGCGCTGAACCTGCCGCTGGCGCCGGTGTGGGCCCGGCTGCTGCTGATTCCGCGCCCCTTTCTGTACGCTGGGATTCTGGTGTTCAGCACGGTGGGTGTGTACTCGCTGAACAACAGCGTCTTTGATCTGGGCCTGCTGGCGCTGTTCGGCGTAATCGGCTACGGCATGCGCCGCTTCGATTTCCCGGTCACGCCCGCGATCATCGGCGTGGTGCTGGGGCCAACAGCGGAAGCGCAGTTCCGCACGGCGCTGCAGCAGAGCAACGGGGACTTCTCGATCTTCGTGCGCCAGCCGCTGACCGCCTTCCTGATGCTGTGCGTGCTGGCCGCGCTGCTGGTGCCGCAGGTGCTGAAATACCGGGCGTCGCGTCGGGCAGCGTAAGGCCACTCACCTCACCCGACCTGCCCTCTCCCGTGCGGAGGGGGCTTTTCTATGGCGTGAGCTTCAGGGAGGTTGCCGAACCTCCCACTGCCAGCAAGAGGGGCAGCGTCCCTCAGTTCAGCGGCGGAATCTCCTCTCCCGGCGCGGTGTACGGCCCATCAGGCACAACCTCCGGCAGCGGCTCCGGCTCGGCGGGGACCGAATCGTAGACGTCCCCGCCGGGAAGCACTTCGGGCGGGGCCACCTCTTCCCCGTCCGTGATGGGACCGGCGGGGATCTCCTCCACGGCGGGGGCCACTTCAAGGTCCGGCACGGGCTCCGGCTCCGCTTCGGGAACAGGCGGCTCGGGCGACAGTTCGGTCTGCACGGCAGGCGGGACCGTCTCCGGCGCGGCCGGGCGGTCACGGCGAAAGAAGCTGCTGCCACTGTTGCCGGTGCCGTCACGGGCGGTGGGTTCCTGATCGGCCTGGGCGGTGCGGAAGGCCATCTCCACCTGGCGGACCACCCGGTAGGTGATGCCGTCCGGTTCCTTGAAGGTCTGGACCGGCTGGCCCGCGAGCGCCCCGGCGACGGTCTGCTGCCAGATCGGCGTGGGAATCTCGCCGCTGTAGGCCCAGTACGGCAGGGCGCCGCCCTCCTGCCGGCCCACCCACACCGCCCCGGCCACGGTGGGCGTGACGCCCGCAAACCACAGGTCTTTAATCTCGTTGGTGGTGCCGGTCTTGCCGCCCACCTGACGGCCCTCGATCTGGGCGCGGGTGGCCAGGCCACCCTGGGCCACCGTCAGGTCATTGACCACGCCCCGGATCATGTCCAGGCCCAGCCACGCGGTCTGCGCGTCCCAGACCCGCTTTGGAGTGGGGGCAGGCCGGGTGTACAGCGACACGCCGCGCGCGTCCTGCACGCTGCGGACCAAGCTGGGTTTGTAGTACAGCCCGCCGTTGGCGAGCGTGGCGTAGGCGGCGGCCATCTGAAGTGGGCTGGCCTCCAGGGTGCCGATGCTCAGCGACAGCCCGGCCTCGGGCGGCGGGGTCAGGCCCAGTTCCCGCAGCTTGGCCTCGAAGTTCTGCACCCCCAGTTCCTGCGCGATCCGCACGGTGGGCAGGTTCAGGCTGTGGTCCAGCGCGTAGCGCATGGTCACGTAGCGCCCGGTCCAGCGCCCGTCGTAGTTCTGCGGCTGGTACGAGGTGTTCAGCAGCGGCGAGTCCAGCACCGTGTCGCTCTGCTTCCAGCCGGCCTGCAGCGCCAGCGTGTACAGCAGAGGCTTGATCGAGCTGCCCACCTGCCGCTTGGCCTGGGTGGCGTTGTCCCAGTCGCCGGGCCGCCCGCCGGTCAGCTTCTGACCCACCAGCGCCAGCACCTCGCCGTTCTGCGGGCTGACCAGCGCGATGCCCAGGGTGGCACCGTCGGGTAGTGAGGCGTTCAGGCTGGCCCGTTCGGCGGACTGCTGCGCGCTCAGGCTCATGCCGGTCACGATCTTGCCGCCGCCGTACAGCGCCTTACGCCCGATGATGGGCAGCAACTCCTTTTCGACGGCCTGAAGATAGTACTGGTAGGCGTAGCGCCCGGTGCCCTGCACGGCTTCCGCCACGTTCATGTTGTCCTGCAGCCGGCCCGGATTTTCCAGCACGGCGCTGCGCAGCGTGCCGTCGGCGTTCCAGCCGATGCGCCAGCCAGCCGGGTAGATCGCGGTCTTCCACGCGGCGTCGGCCTCGGCCTGCGTGACGCGCCCGTCTTCCACCATGCGCGAGAGCAGGTCCTTCATCAGCGGGCGGAAGGCGGCGAACTGCTTGTAGCGGCGGTTGGGGGCGGGAATGATCGTCGCCAGATACACGCTCTCGGCCAGGTTCAGGTCAGAGGCAGGCTTGCCGAAGTACGCCCGCGCTGCCGTCCCCGCGCCCAGAATGTCGTCGCGGCCCCCGTCGCCCCAGTAGATGATATTGAGGTAGGCGTTGAGGATACGCTCCTTGTCGTAGTTGCGGTCCAACTGATAGGCCAGCACCGCCTCCTTGAACTTGCGCTCTGCGGTGCGCGCCGCCTGGAGGTCCGAGAGCAGCGTGTTCTTGACCACCTGCTGGGTGATGCTCGATCCGCCCTCCAGATCGTTTTGCAGCAGCCCCTTGATCAGCCCCCGCGCAATGCCGATGTAATCCACGCCGTGGTGCTCGTAGAAGCGGCGATCCTCGCTGGTCACCACCGCCTTTTGCAGCCACGGGCTGATCTGCCCCAGCTTCAGCAGGTTGCGGTTGGTGCCGCCCGAACTGCTCAGGCTGGGCGTCAGGGTGCCGATCAGGGTGTCCTGGCGGTCATACACGCGGGTCTGCCCACTGACCTCCAGCACGTCCAGATCGGTCACGCTGGGCAGGTCACGGCCCCACATCCACCACAGGGCCAGGACACCCAGCGCCGCCAACAACAGCGCAATCGCCACAAAGCGGCTCAGACCAACCAGAAACCTCATCGCTTCCACTCTAGCGGGGCAGGGCACCAAACGCCGAAAGAGGCGTCACGGTCTGTGGGCAGGCCGGTCATCGGGGCGCATTCTGGCCCCAGCCCCGCCCCGCCGACAGGCGTCCGCCATAAGGCGGAGGCGGGCGCTACCATGCGGCACACGCCATGAGCCACCTGCCCTCCACCGCCCCGCCCACCAACCTGTTCAGGCCCATCGTCCGGGGGGCGGCGCGGGCCATCGCCGACTTCTCCATGATCGAGGATGGCGACCGCGTGATGGTCTGCCTCAGCGGCGGCAAGGACAGCTACACACTGCTCGACGTGCTGCTGCATTTTCAGAAACGTGCGCCCATCGGGTTCGGGCTGGTCGCAGTCAATCTGGACCAGGGGCAGCCGGGCTTCCCGAAACACGTCCTGCCCGATTACCTGACGGCGCTGGGCGTGGAATTCAGTATTCTGGAGCGCGACACCTACAGCACCGTGACCGCCAAAACCGCGCCCGGACAGACCACCTGCACGCTGTGCAGCCGCCTGCGCCGGGGCCACCTGTACGCGCACGCCCGCCGTCTGGGAGCCACAAAGGTTGCGCTGGGCCACCACCGCGAGGACCTGCTGGAAACGCTGTTCATGAACATGTTCTTCGGCGCCCGCCTGAAGGCCATGGCCCCCCGCCTGACCAGCGACGACGGCAGCAACGTCGTGATCCGCCCACTGGCCTACGTGCCCGAGGCAGAGATTCAGCGCTACGCCGACGTCCGCGCCTTTCCGATCATCCCGTGTACCCTATGCGGCTCGCAGCCCAACCTTCAGCGCGTGGTGGTGGGCGAGATGCTGGCCACGTGGGAGCGCGAGCATCCAGGCCGCCTGAACAACATATTGCGGTCGCTGGGCCGCGTGACCCCCAGCCACCTGCTGGACCGCACGCTGTACGACTTTGCCGGGGCAGAGGCAGCGAGGGATACGGCTTTCGACGGAGAGGAATTCGCTGCGCGGGAATTTCTGGTGGGGCTGGAAGAACTGCAGACCCTGGGCTGAATGAACCCTTGCCCAATCGCAGTGATTGGGCCACCGGCCTATGCTTGACCCATGTTCTACGTCATTGGCGGGGCCTCCGGCGCAGGCAAGTCCACGGTGCTGCCGCGCCTGCGTCAGCTGCGGCCAGACGTACGCTGGCACAGTTTCAACGAGCGCTGGGCGGACGGCGGCAAGGCGGAACGCCAGCGCCAGACTGAACACTGGCTCAGGGCCGCGCTGGAGACGGACGGCCACTTCGGCCTGCTGGGGCCGTGTCCGCTGGGCGAGATCCTGGCCGCGCCCTCAGCCCCCGCCTTGCCCGGCCTGCGTCATCTGCTGCTGGACGTGGACGATGTGGAGCGCATCCGCCGCCTGCGCCAGCGTGGCAGCGCTAACGCCACCCAGGACACGCTGAACTGGGCGGCGTGGCTGCGCGCCCATCAGGCTTTTGCGGACTGGCAGCCGGACGTACTCACCGGGGGTGGGTGGCCGGAAATGCACTGGGAACGCTGGCTCGGGCAGAAGACGGCACACTGGCCCGGCAGCACGCTGAATGCCACCGGACTGAACCCGCAGGAGGCCGCCCTGCAGATCGTCAGCATGCTGGGCTAGCCCCGCGCCGCAAGCAGTTCTGCCGCCACGCGCTCGCCACTCTCGATGGCGCCGCTCATGTAATTCATCCACACGCGGGCCGTTTCCGCGCCGGCCCAGTGGATGCGGCCCACCGGGGCACGCAGGGCCTCGCCGTAGCCGGTCCACACGCCGGGACCAAACAGCGCTCCGTAACAGCCGCCGCTGAACGGTTCGGTGGTCCAGTCACGCTGCACGGTCTCGATGGGCCACAGCGCCTCATCCCCGAACAGGCGGCCCAGGCTGTTCAGGGCGGCGGTGCGGCGTTCGTCCTCGTCGGCGTCCATCAGTTCACGGGCCTCGTCGCCCTCGATAAAGCCCAGCAACACGCCGGGGTGGCCCTGTGGGGGGCTATTGTCCAGGGTGACCGCCACGGGGCCGCTGTCGCTGATCGCCATGCCGCTCAGGCCCGCCTCGCGCCAGAAGGGACGTTCGTAGACCGCCATGAACTTGATGACCGCGCCCATCGGCAGCCGCTGCTGCAATTGTGCGCGGCGGGCCGGCAGCGGCGGCTCGAAAGGCAGGCCAGAGAGCAGGGTGGGCGGCACGGCAAAGACGACGTGCGCGGCGCGGTGTGTCCCGGCGGAGGTATGCAGCGTGACGCCCGCATCATCCTGCTCTGCCCGCAGGACAGCGCTGTTGAGCCGCACGTCTTCCAGACTGTCGGCCAGCCGCTGCGAGATGCTGCCCGCGCCGCCCAGCACCCGGTCCTGCAGGGCGTGGCCGCGCGTCAGGGTGTGGCCGTTGATGCCGCCGCCGTGCGCGGTGTAGGTCAGGGCGTGCAACAGGCTCATCTCGGCGGGTGAGGCGCTGAACACCCCACCGGCGTACAGGCGCATCAGGGCGCGGGTCTGCGGGCGGCGGGCATTCTTTTGAATCCAGGTCTCGAAGGTCTGCGCGTCCAGTTCGGCGGCGTTCGGGGCGGTCCAGGGCGCGTCCAGCGGAATGGTGCGGGCCAGCGCCTCGAACCTGTGCGACAGCAGAGCGTAATCAGCCAGCACCAGCGGGGGCAGCGGCGGAATCAGGCCCCGGTAATGCAGCACCTTGCCGCCGATCAGCGCCAGATTCTGGCCCTCGTCGTGGGTGGGGTACACCTCCAGCCCCAGCTCGTGGATCAGGGCCATCACGTGCGGCTGGTTGGGGCCGACCCACTGCCCACCCACGTCCACGCTCAAGCCGGTTTGCGGTAGCCGCAGCGTGTGGGTGCGCCCGCCGACGCGCCCCCGGGCCTCCAGCACCCGCACCTGCCGGCCCGCCTGCGTGAGCCGCCGGGCCGCCGTCAATCCCGCCAGGCCCGCACCCACCACGATGATGTCTGGGTTCATGGATCAGGGTAGCAAGTCGGGGGCAGGTGTTGGGCCGCTTTGCGTGGCCTCTGCTCCTGGATGTATGGAGCAGCGCAGAGGAGAAGGTCAGCCGTTTCCCCCTCTGGGCGGTGGCCCGAGACCAACCGCGCAGCCCTCAATCCACCGCCTCCGGCTCCCGCACCCAGCCGGGCAGTTGCGTCCAGACCACGGCGTGCATCACCGCGGCCAGCAGCAGAAACAGGCCCATGACAAGCCACTGCGACAGGGTGGCGCAGGCCAGTAACAGCGGCACCCCCGGCGCGGTGGCCGCCTGAATCGCGCCTGCCAGGGCCGCCTGCCGGGCAGGCAGCTCGGCATTGGTAGCGGCGGTGCGGGCCAGTCGCAGCGCCACCAGAGCCAGGGCCAGGGCCAGCAGCAGCAGCGCCAGCACGGCGGCCAGCGGAACCGGGAGGGGCCGGGTCAGCAGCAACACTCCCCCCAGCACCACCCCCGGCAGCGTCAGGGCCAGCAGCCCCAGCAGGTAGGCGCGTCGGGCAGCGCGGATCAGTCCAGCGCGGTCCGAGCGCATGTCGCGCACGAAGGTGTCGAGCATGGACTTCAGCTGCGGGCGGCCAGGGTCTGCACGCGGGCCGGGAACCCGGCCACCTGAACCTCGGCGTCCTCTGGCAGGTCCTTGCGCAGGCGGGCCAGCCCCAGGCCACCCACGTTCAGGCCTGCCTGACCCACCACTTTCCCGGCGTGGGTTACGTCCGCGCCCACCGGCCAGCCGTCCCCCGCCAGCCGGGCAAGGTGGTAGCGGGTCTGCCCCCGCGCCTCCAGGCGGGCCATGATTTCCTGGCCCACGTAGCAGCCCTTGCGGTAGCTGATGGCGGGCAGCGGACCGCCCACGTCCAGCCCGACCTCCTGCGGCAGCACGCCGAGAAAGCCGTCGCGGGTAATGTCGGGCATCCCGGCACGGATGCGGGCGGCGTCCAGCGTCTCCAGCGGCACCTCTTCTCCCTCCAGCGCGGCCAGCACCTCGGCCTCGTGGTGGGTCAGGTAGTGCAGGTCCACGCCCGGCGTCCCGCTGCGGTTCACGCGGCCCGCCAGCACGGTACCGCCGCCCAGCTCAAAGCTCTGCGCGTCGGGGCCGTCCGCGTTCCAGCCGGGCACGCCCGCCGCCCAGACATGCACCGTGCCGAGGGTGTCGGACACGTCCTGCACCTCCACCTGATCGAAGATGATGTAACGCCCCAGGCGGGCCATCAGCGGCGCAGCCTGACCGGCGTCGAGGTGCAGGTACACGTCGTCAGCGCGTTTGTAGGCCCGCGCAAACTGCTCGATCTGGCCGCGCACGTTCAGGAAAGCACAGGCCACCACGCCGGGGGTCGCCGCGCCGCGCAGATCGCCAGTCATCTGCCCCTGCACGAAATCCACCCGGTCTGCGCCGGTCACGCGCAGGCCGCCAGAAGGAAGAAGAGTCCACATGGGGCTCAGGGTACGGGAATCGGGTGGCCGGGAATGGGGGAAGGGGGGCCAACAGCGGGGCCGCGCCGCTCAGTCGCTGGCCACCGCCAGTTCGCGCGGTGCGCCGCGTCCCTGCAGCGTCTGCTGGGCCGTGCGGGTCAGGTGCCAGCGGCTCAGGTCCGAGGCGGCCTCGCGGATGATGGCCCCGGCCTGCGGCAGCGCGGCGCGGCGGCCCTGCAGGTTGTGGTGGACCACGGCAGTCAGGTCATCCAGATTCAGCAGGTGCGCCCCCCGCACGGCGGCAATGTCCGGGTCCAGAATGCGCGGCACGCTGATGTCGATGAAGAACATGGGACGGTCCCCGCTTCCGCGTGCCGCCAGGGCCGCCGCCACGGCCTCGCCGTTCAGGACGTAATGCGGCGCGGCGCTGGAAGCGATCACCACATCGGCCTCCGGCAGCGCCTCGTGCAGGAACTCGGCGGCGCAGACGCGGCCTCCCAGTCTGGCGGCCAGCTGACGGGCGCGTTCGGCGGTGCGGTTGACCACAATCACGTCCTCAATCCCGGCGGCGCGCAGGTGGGTCAGGGTCAGTTCGGCGGTCTCGCCCGCGCCGATGATCAGGGCGGTCCGCCCCGCCAGCCCGCCCAGTGCCAGCTCGGCCAGTTCGACGGCGGCGCTGGACACACTGACCACGCTGTCGCTGAGGCCCGTCTCGGTCCGCACCCGCTTGCCGGCAGCCAGCGCCCCCTGGGCGATCTTGTTCAGCAGCGGGCCGCTGAGGCCACGGGCGTTGGCCGCCTGCCACGCGCGCTTGACCTGACCCTGGATCTGGGTCTCGCCGATCACCAGACTGTCCAGCCCGGACGCGACGCGGTACAGGTGGGTCACGGCTTCCTCGCCGGAATGGCTGTACAGGTGGTCTTCGAGCGCGTGGCCCCAGGCCCCCTGGAACGCCGAGAGCGGGTCGCCGCTCAGCCCGGCCAGGTAGACCTCGGTGCGGTTGCAGGTCGCCAGCAGCATGACCTCGCGGGCGTGGCGCGACAGGTGCGCCAGCAGCGCGTCCTCCTCGCCGGCCCGCACGGCGGCGCGTTCGCGGACCTCCACCGGGGCGCTGTGGTGGTTGAGACCCACCACCACAAAATCCAGTGGGTCAGGCGCGGGCAGCGGCGAGCGGGCCACGAACTGCCGGGCGGTGGGACACGCCAGCGTCATGCCGGCCCCCCCAGCGCGGCGTGGATGTCGGTTTTCAGGCCCTGCAGGGCGGCCTCGCGGCCCGGCGGGTCCAGCGTCAGCGCGTGCTCGCGGGCCGCAATCCAGCCGTCAATCTGCGCTTCTGCGGGCAGCAGGGCGGCGATGCGGCGGGCCAGGGCCTGGGCCAGCAGCGGCAGTTCGCGCCCGCTGCTCACGGCCACCTGCACGCCCGCACGCTGCGCCGTCGCCGCGAAGTGCAGGTTGCCCTGCCCCGCCTCGCCCGCGTGGTTGACCAGGGCGCCGGCCTGCCGGGCAGCGGCGGCCACAACGCCATTGACCTCGGCCTGATCCGTCGCCGCCACAACCACCCGCGCACCCGTCAGGTCGCCGTCCCGGTAGCCGCGGCGCTCACACGTCACCGGCAGGGCCAGCAGGTCCGCGTGAATCTCGGGGGCGATCACGGTGACCGCCATTCCGGCGTCCAGCAGGGTCCGGGCGCGGCGCAGGGCCACCGCACCGCCGCCGACCACCACAGCCCGCTCACCACCCAGGTTCAGAAAGACGGGCAACACACTCACACCGGGCAGCATACCGCCCAGCGGCGGGGCAGGCGTCCCCGACCGAACGGTAAGAAAGGCGGCCAGGACGGGGTTTCACCTCACACTAGAGGCGCGGCTTTGAGGCCGGGGACACAGGCACGGGCGCCGTGCCCGCGTCCGAGTCCAGATCGGGGTAGGTGTCGTCGTAGAGGGCCGAATAGTGTTCGCCCAGTCCCACCAGAAAGTCCATCTCCTCGCGGGTGGTGCGCGCGCTCAGGCGGGTCTCGAAGCTGAGCAGCAGGGCCGCGTAGGCCAGCGAGGCCGAGCCGGCCACCGCCAGCAGCACCGGCAGCACGCCGGATAGCTCGCCCAGCAGGGACGCGCCGCCGATCAGGATGCTGGTCAGCACCAGCAGGGCCACCGCCACGTACAGCGCCGTCATGGCCCGCACCAGCAGCCGGGTACGCCGCGCCAGACGCGGCAACTGCCGCACAATCATCTGTTTTTCCTGGCGGGCGCGGGGCTCCTGCTGGCCCTCCGCCGACACCAGAAACCGGAAGCGGGCCGTCAGGTGGCGCACCCGGTCGGTGGCCCGCCCCACCCGCATGCTGGTGCTCATCAGCAGCGTGCCGGCGCCGCTGATCAGGACGGCGGGCGTGATCATGGCGCTCAGAACGCCCAGGCTGGTCTCGGCCATGCGGGCAGGCTAGCGCGTGGAGCGCGGGCCGCCTTCGTCCATTCTGCACATTCCGCACCAGTAATGGTTGCGCCACCGTGCCAGAGGGCATCTGTGTCGTCCACGCACATTTGCACAGCCTGCACCCGTCCTGAATCTGCCCTGCACACGCCTCGCCCACACTGGGCACAGGACGGAAAGAAGAGGCCACCGCGCCGAACCCGCCGCCAGGAGACCCCCATGAAGAAAACGTTGCTGTCCGCCGCACTCGGCCTGACCCTGAGCCTCGCCCCCGCCACCCTGACCACCGCCTTCGCCGTTGCCGGCCCCGCCGCCGTCCGGGTGACCGCCAGCGACGGCAGCGGTGACCTCAGCTACCCCTCGCTATTTACCGAGAGCGCGTGGATGTCGCTGCAGGTTCCGGTGTCTGTGCTGGGCGGCAGCATTCCCGGCGACCTGAGCGTGGACGCCGGAACGCTGGCCGCCGGCACCACCATCACCCTGACCGGCGTGACCCAGGTCGGCGACATGGCGCTGCTGCATGTCACGGTCAGCCGCGCGGACACCGGCGTTGCCGTCAACGAGACCGCCACCCTCAACGTGAGGGCTGGCGGGCAGACGCTGGCCACCCTGAGCATTCCGGTGATCGGTGCGTCCACCAGTGATCTGGCGGACTGAGCACGCTTTTTGCGGCTTCCCTCCCACCGGGGCGGGGGGCCTTTTTGCTCCAAGCTTCCTCGACAGGTCTCTCTGCCCAGCCTTCCCTAGACCTCCCCAGTGCGCGCCCGCCGCTTCTGAAAGGCCCCGGTCAGCAGTTCGGTAATGTACTCACGGGTAAACGGCATGCCGCTGGCCTCGGCAGCGCAGATTTCCTCGTCGCGGTTGTAGGTCAGGCGGACGTAGGTGGCACTGTAGCCGGGGCCGTTCTCCTCGAATTCCAGAATCAGGTAACACGGCAGCGTGCTGTCCAGCGGGTTGCCCACCGACCCGCAGTTGATCAGCGGGCGGCCCTCCACGTCCAGCAGCAGGGCCTCGTGCATGTCGGCGTAGACCAGCGCGTCGGCGTGCTGGGTCAGCCCCAACTGCGGGTTGGGCGCGAAGGCCTCAATCTGGTCTGACAGGCTGCTGTGCGGGTACAGGCGGTGAAACAGACCCCGGCTGCTGGCGTGGACAAACCGCCACCACGCGCCGCCGAACTGTTCCTCGATGCCGTAGGGCAGGGTTTCCAGGTAGCCCAGTTGTTCGGGCGACAGCTTGCTGCGCGGCCACAGATCCTGGGGGCGGTGGCTGGCTCCGGCGACGCGGGCGTCCCAGTTGCCCTGGATCACGCGGCTGGCGTGTGCCTGCGTCCAGTCCAGCACCTCGCGTGGGCGAGGGCCCTTGCCCACCACGTCACCCAGCACCCAGAACTCGGTAAGCCCGCGCCGCGCCGCGTCCTGATGTACCGCGAGCGTGGCCGCCAGATTGGCGTGCAGGTCCGCGAGGATGGCGAGACGAATCATGCCTGGAAGTCTAGACCACTGCGGCTGACCACTTTCCCACAGTGGGTAAGGAGGTCTTTATTTGGGTTGTGGGCTGTCGGCCATGGTGTTGCGGACGCGGGAAAAGACGGGGCCAGGCCGCCCAGCCTGACCCTGGCCAGGAATCAGCGCGCGGGCCTCTCCCACACCCTGCCCTACCCCAGCTCGTGGTACTGCCCACGGAAGTACAGCAGCGGATCGTCGTCGGTGTAGCGGCTGTATTCCACGAAGCCCAGGTACAGGGTGTGGTCTCCGGCTTCGATGACCTGCTGCTTGCGGCAGACCAGTTGCGCCACGCTGCCCCCGATCAGGGGCAGGCCCTCGTGGGTGAACCACGGCACGGCTTCCTCGGGGCCGGGGCGTCCGGCGAAGTGGTCACTGAGATGTTTCTGGGTGCTGCTCAGCACATTGACGCCGAAATGGGTCACGCGGTCTTCGGACAGCAGCGAGTACATCTGGGCGCGGTGGTCCACGCACACCAGAATCAGCGGAGGCGTCAGACTGACCGACACGAAGGCGCTGGCCGTCATGCCCCGGCGGGTCTCGCCGTCGCTGGCAGTGATCACGGTCACGCCGCTGGCAAAGCGCCCCAGCGTCTCGCGAAATTCCAGGGGCGTGACACCCGGCTGCGTGCCGGAGGTTGAATCGGTGGAGGTCATGCCGCGAGTTTACCCGTCCGCAGGCGAGGGGATGTTCAGGGTCTGGCAGGCGTCAGGATGGCCGGCATGACCGGTAAGGGGGCCGTGGTCACGGGCTTGAGGTCACGCACGGTCAGGTCTGGCAGGCGCACCACGCCGCGTTCGGGCACGGTGTCCACCCAGCGCTGGCCGCTGACCCGCACCTCGGTCTTGCCGGGCGGCAGGGCCGCGAAGCCGTAGTAGCCGCCGCCGTCGGTCAGCGAGTACGCCACCACCTGCCCACCCTGCAGCGCCTCCACCACCCGGAAGCCGGGAACGGGGGTTCCGGTGATGCGGCCCATCAGCCCGCGCGTGGTGGGCGGCTTTTCCTTCCACGGTGAGGGCGAGGCCAGCGCCGCGCCAGGGGCGGTCAGCAGCTTCTGAAGGCTGTTCAGGCCCTGCGCGGTGGTCTGCTTTGCGCCGTAGACCTCCAGGGTGGGCGTGCGGTACGAGTAGCCCACCCAGCCCAGGCCCGCGCCCACGCTGCGCTGAGCCTGCGCGGCGGTCACGGGAGCGCCGTTCAGGTACATGGCGGTGCCGGCGGCCACGCCTGCGCTCAGGCCATCGATCCGGGCCGGCACACCGCGCGCAAAGGCATTCCAGCCGTCGAACCACTGGCCCTGCTCGCCCACCGCGTCGCGCTTGTAGTTCATCAGGACGTTCAGGTCGATCAGGCCGCTCTGCATCCACGCGGGCCAGTCCTGAAGCACGTCGCCGTAGGTGCGGGTGCGCCGGAAGGCCGCCAGATCACCGGGCGCGGGGGGTGCCCCGTAGGTGATGGTGGCCGCCGTGATCCAGGCGTCCGGGCGCAACGCTTTGATCTCCAGCGCGATGCGCCGCACAACGTTGGTCACCTGCTGCCGTTTCCAGTCCTGCCACACCGTGTCGTTTATGCCGGGCGTTCCGGTGCGGCCCGTCTCGGCACGGTAGCGGGCCAGCACCTTGGGATCGTAGCCCCACACGTCGCCGTCCGGGTACCGGATGCGGTCCAGCTGCACGCCGTCGATGCCGTAATTCTTGACCAGACTGACCACCCCCTGAATGGCGTACTCGGCGGCCTCGGGAATGCCCAGGTCCAGCCAGCCGTCGTTGCCTTCCTGCCAGCTGCCGTCCGCACGGCGGGCCATCCACGACGCAGCGCCGGAATCCGGGCCGTGCGTGCGCGAGATGTGCGCGGGGTTGGTGTTGGGCGCGGCCGTGTTGGCCATACCAGTCACGCTGATCCAGGCAATCACCCGCATGCCGCGGGCGTGGGCCAGCCGCACCGCCAGCCCCAGCGGGTCCAGGCCCTTTTCCAGATCGGGGTCCGTCGCCCTGGGTACACTGGCCTTGAGACACAGGCAGTCGGCGCGGCGGATGGCCTGCACGAACAGGGTGTTGACCCCCATGCGTGCGGCGTCTTCCACCATCTGCGTGACCTGCACCCGCGTCTTCAGGCCCGGCCCGAAGGCGTCCACCCACAACCCGCGCACCCCGCTGCCGACCGGCGCCCTGGGCAGCGCAGGCGCAGGATTGACCGTCACCGGCACAGGAACCGCTGGCCCGGCGGGCGCAGGCACCGTTCTGACCGGCGGCGCGGGCACCAGCGGCCCGGGCATCAGCACCGGGGGCGTGGTGGGCGACGGCGGCGCAGGCTGTGATGGTTCCGGCTGAGGCTGGACTGGCTGCGGCTGGGCCGGGGCGGGCGGCGCGGGCTCGGCCGGTGGAACCACCGTGGGCGGCACCACGGGGGACGGCGGCTCCGGCGGCGTTGCGGAGGGCGGCGGCACAGGAACGGCGGGAATGCCGGTGTCCTGCGCGCCGCCCAGGCCGCCCAGCCCCGTTCCGAGAATGAGCGTGAAGGTCAGGGCCGCCGCGCGGCGTGAAAGGGAAAGCATCATGGTGTTGCCCAGCAGGCTAGCGCACCCGCAGGCGCAGGCACGCGCAGTCACCGTGGGCCGCACAGGCAGCCCTCTGCACCCACAGTAACAATCCCAGGTGCCAAGCAGGCAGACAAACCGCGCTGCGCGCTGCCGGACACGCCGTTCACACGGTTTAACCGCGCCTGGACACATGCTACGCTGGATGACGCACCACATCATTCCAGGAGGTTTCATATGAAGAAAGCTGCACTGATGGTCCTGATCGGTACCCTCGCCCTGGCTTCCTGCAACAGCAAGAAGGCTCCCGAAGTGACTGGGACCAGCAAGACCGCCGCGTTCAAGGCTATGCTGCCCAACGACGCGACCTACAAGAGTTCGGCAGGCTCGGCCAAGTACATCGACCTGAACAACGGCGACCGCGCCACCACCCTGACGGCCACCGGCCTGAAGCCCAGCACCAGCTACCTGGCGCACTACCACAAGATGGGTACCGCGAGCAGCGACGCGTGCACCTCGAACGGCGCCGTGGTGGGCGGCACCATTGGCGAGGCCATGATGAGCGACGCCAGCGGCGCCCTGACCCTCAAGGGCCTGCAGAACACCGCCGCGCTCAGCGGGGCCACTTACATCAACATCCACGAGGCGGCCTCGCTGGCCACCGTGCCGCTGTGCGCCCCCCTCTGACCTGACAGCAACACAGGTCCACAAGGAGAAGTCGGCAAGTCTGCCGGCTTCTTTTTTGTGATCTACCTTCGCATGTGGCCGGGCGCGGATGGGCCTGGAAAAAAGCCTTCACCAGCCTTCAACCGCCGGTATATCAGCATTCTCACATGTTCCCCTTATTCTGCCCGGCATGAAAGACCGCGCCGCCGTGCTGCTTGCCTTTTCCCTGCTGTTCAGCGTCGCGGGGGCCTACACCGTGAAGAAGGGTGACACGCTGTACTCGATTGCCCGTGCCAACAACACCAGCGTCAACTCCATCATCCGCCTGAACAGCCTGAAGGGCACAGCCCTGGAAATCGGGCAACAATTGCGGATTCCTGGCGTGGCCCCCACCTCCAGCACCCCGGCCAGCAGCAAGCCCCCCCTGCCCGCGCCGCTGCCCCCCGAGCAGCTGACGCCCACGGCCGCCTCCAGCATTGCGGGCGTGACCGTGCGGGTGCCGCAGAGCCTGCGGATGGGCGAGGCGTTTGTGGTGCAGCTTTCCGGCGCGCGGGCCGGGCAGACCACCGTGCGCTTTCCCAGCGAGGTGGGCGAGGACGTGCGGATGCCGGGCGAGGTATTGAAGCCCATCGGGGCGGCAGGCGAGTACGTGGTGCTGGGCCGCGTGGTGCTGGGCAAGACGACGCCCGTGGTCTACGAGGTGGCGCTGGGCGGCGAGCTGATTCGCGGGCGCATTCCAGTGGTGGGTCTGGACCAGGCCATCCAGCACCTGAACCTGCCCCCACGCGTCAGCGGCGTGTTGCAGGACCCCGGCAAGGCTGCCGAGGACGCCGCCGTGGACCGGGCCTACGCACTGCGGACCCCCCAGGTGTGGACCCGTCCCTTCGCCCCGGCGCTGGCCAGGGGCAAGGCCACGAGCAGCAGCTTTGGGCAGCCGCGCACCTACGTGGCGGGCGGTGACGTGGCCTACCACTTCGGCACCGACTACCCCGCCCCGGTGGGCACGGGGGTACTGGCGGTGAACGACGGCACTGTGATTCTGGCGGGCAAGTACCCGGTGCGCGGCGGTCTGGTGGTGATTAACCACGGTGCGGGCGTGACCAGCCTGTACTTCCACCAGAGCAAGATTGCCGTCAAGCCCGGAGAGGTCGTCAAGCGCGGCCAGAAGGTGGGCGAGGTGGGCACGACGGGTCTGAGCGCCGGGCCGCACCTGCATCTTGAAATGCGCGTGCGCGGCGAGGGCACCAATCCGGCGAACTGGGTGGACCGGCTGTGGCCCAAATAAGCCCGGGACTGTGGCCCTGGCCCGCTGCCGAAAGAGCCGGGGCGCCGGGCTGCTACCCTGACCTACATGGCTGACCCCACCCTGCGCCCCATCCCCACACTGGACGAACTGCACCGACAGGGCGAGGGCAAGTTGCCCGGCCTGATCGGCATCCGGTTCACGCACGTTGAGTACGGACTGGTGCGCTCCGAGCTGACCCTGCGCGACGAGCTGCTGGCGCCCAACGGCTTCCTGCATGCGGCGAGCGTGGTGGCGCTGGCCGACACGACCTGCGGCTACGGCACGCGGGTGCTGCTGCCGGAAGGGGCCAGCAGTTTCACCACCATCGAACTCAAGAGCAACCATCTGGGCACGGCGCGTGAGGGCACCATCACCTGCGAGGCCAGAAGCGTGCACGCCGGACGCACCACCCAGGTCTGGGACGCCGAGGTGCGCGGCCCGGCAGGCAAGGTGATGGCGCTGTTCCGCTGCACCCAGGCGGTGCTGTATGGCCGGTAAACCCGCTGGGGCCACACCGGCCCGTTGTCCGCGCTGAGATGCCCACCGCCGCCCACTTTCTGAGGCACCCCGACCCCCTGACCCGCGAGGTCGCGCAGAACTATGCGGACGGTGCCTTCCTGATGGACAACGGGGACGGCGTGCAGTGGTACAGCGTGCCGGGCCGCGCCCTGGTGCCGCTGACCGAGGACGCCGGCCTGCACATTGCCCGGCGGTTGCGCCGCGAGCTGCCGCGTTTCGAGGTCCGGGTGGACACCGCCTTCGGCGAGGTGATTGAGGGCTGCCGGGGCCGTCTGGCCGGAGCACCGCTGCGGGACGGCGAGTGGATCAGCCCGGAGCTGGCGGAACTTTACGGGCACCTGCACGACACCGGCCTGGCCCACTCCTTCGAGGTCTGGCGGGACGGTGAGCTGGCGGGCGGCGTCCTGGGGCTGGCGCTGGGCGGCGCGTTCATCGCCGAGAGCAAGTTTCACCGGGTCACGAATGCCAGCAAGGTGGCCGTGATCCGGCTGGCCGAATACGTGCGGGCCAGAGGATTCATTCTGCTGGACGCCCAGATCCAGAACCCGCATCTGGAGACGCTGGGCGTCTATGAGGTCACGGACCGCGAGTACGCGCCCCTGCTGGCAGCGGCGTTGCGGGTGAACGCCGCGCTCTGAGCGCGGCCCTGGCAGGGACGTTCAGCACAGTCCAGCCCCCATCTCCGGCACGACGGGCTAGATCAACCGCCCCCCGGCCGCCCCGCGCGGCTTACCCTCTGGACATGAGCGCTCCTGCCCCTGCCCCCACCGATCAGGCCCCGCAAGTGCTGCGCGTGCTGATCTGCGACGAGATGAACCCCGGCAATCTGGACCACGGCGGCTTCCAGATCGATTACGAGGGCAACATGGACCGCGCCGAGACCCTGCGCCGCCTGCCGGAGTACGACGCCCTAATCACCCGCAGCCGCACCAAGGTGGACCGCGAACTGATCGACGCCGCCGGACCGCGCCTGAAGGTGATCGGGCGCGGCGGCGTGGGCGTGGACAACATCGATCTGGAGTACGCCAGCCTGCGCGGACTGCTGGTGCTGAACGCCCCCGAAAGCAACAACGTCTCGGCGGCGGAACTGGCCGTGATGCACCTGATGGCGGCGGCACGCGGCCTGACCCGCTCGGACCGCAAGACGCGGGCGGGCGAGTGGGACCGCAAGTTTCTGGGCCTGGAACTCAAGGACCGCACGCTGGGCATCGTCGGCCTGGGGCGCATCGGCAGCATGGTGGCAGACCGCGCCCAGGGTCTGCGGATGACCGTGGTGGCCTACGATCCCTACGTTCCCGACAGCAAATTCGAGCGCCTGGGCGTGACCCGCGCCGCCTCGCTGGACGGGCTGCTGGAGCAGGTGGAGTTCCTGACCGTCCACACCCCCCTGACCGAGGAAACAACCGGCATGATCGGCGCGCGTGAACTGGCGCTGATGAAACCTGACGCCATCGTGGTCAACGCGGCGCGCGGCGGCATCATCGAGGAGCAGGCGCTGGTGGACGCCCTGCACAGCGGGCACCTGTTCGGGGCCGGGGTGGACGTGTTCGTGGACGAGCCGCCCACCGCCGATCACATCTTCCTGGGGGCGCCCAACCTGGGCATCACCGCCCACCTGGGGGCCAACACCCGCGAGGCCCAGGAACGGGTGGGTGCCGAGATCGTCTCACGCGTCCTGGCCGCCCTGCACGGCGACGTGAGCAAGGGCGCGGTCAATGCCCCGGCGCTGGACCCCAAGACCCTGGAGGCGCTGGGCGGCTACCTGGACCTGGGCGAGAAACTGGGCCGCATTCAGGCGCAGCTGCTGCCCGGCGCGCACGACATCGAGATCACCTTCCGGGGTGAGTTCCCGGTGGACCCGGCCCCGGTGGTCTCCGGTGTGCTGGTGGGCTACCTGTCGGGCAGCACCGACGAGCGGCCCAACATGATCAACGCCCGCGCCCTGGCCAGGGAGCGCGGCCTGAATCTGGCGGTGCGCGAACAGACCGACAGCCCCGATTACCAGACCGAGGTGATCGTGAAGGTCAGCACCCAGGGACCCACCCAGGGGCCGGACAGGGCCCGCACCCGCACGGTGGGCGGCACGGTCTTCGGCAAGAGCCCGCGCCTGACCCGCCTGCGCGACTACCGCGTGGAGCTGGAACCCGAAGGCTACATCCTGATCGCCAGCAACCAGGACAAGCCGGGCGCGGTGGCCCAGCTCAGCACGCTGCTGGGCACCTGGGGCGTGAACATCGCCGGGATGGCCCTGGGCCGCGCCCAGCGGGGCGGAGAGGCCCTGTTCACCCTGACCCTGGACGAGGGCCTCAGCGCCGGGCAACTGCAGGCGGTGCGCGATCTGGACGTGATCGACAGCGCCTATCTGGTGCGGGTGTAGGCCGTATTCCGGGGCCTGGCCCAGCACCTTAACCACGTCACGGTCAGCAGGCGCCCGGGCATCGACAAAAAGTGCCCCCCGGCCACACTCGGCCAGGGGGCATCTTCAAATCGATCTCCTTAATTCAAGTGGGTTACTTGGCAGCGGCGTAACGCCGGGCCACCTCGTCCCAGTTCACGACGTTCCAAAAGGCTTCCAGGTAATCGGGACGCTTGTTCTGGTAGTTCAGGTAGTAGGCGTGTTCCCACACGTCCACGCCCAGCACCGGGGTGCCGCTCGTGCCGGAAATCGCCTCGCCCATCAACGGGTTGTCCTGGTTGGCGGTGCTGACCACGGCCAGTTTGCCGTTCTGCACAACCAGCCACGCCCAGCCACTGCCGAAGCGGGTCTTGGCGGCGTCCTCGAACTTCTTCTTGAAGTCCTCGAAGGAACCGAACGCACCCTCGATGGCGGTCATCAACTCACCGCCCGGCTGCGTGTTGCCCTGCGGCCCCATGACGGTCCAGAACAGGCTGTGGTTGGCGTGGCCACCGGCATTGTTGCGCAGGGCCATCTTCTTGTCGGCCGGCACACTGTCCAGCTTCGTGATCAGCTCCTCGACGGGCATGTCGGAGAACTCGGTGCCTTCCAGCGCCTTGTTGGCGTTGTCCACGTAGGCCTGGTGGTGCTTGTCGTGGTGGATTTCCATGGTGCGGGCGTCGATGTGGGGGGCCAGAGCGTCGTAGTCGTAGGGCAGGGGGGGAACTTGGTAAGCCATATCAGTCTTTCTCCTTGCAAGCCGAAGCCGGAGGCACGCACCGTGCGCGCACTCCCTGCTTTCGCAAAAACTACCCCCAGCTTACCCGCCACACCCCAATTCTCAGGAAAGCATGAATTTTTAGGCCACCCTAAGATGAGAAGCAGGCCCCGTCACGCAGCGGGGTGGGGCAAGCCGTCTGCACCGCCACTTTGCTCTAGCATGGGCCGCGTATGCGTTCACCGTTCCCCCGCGCCGTGTTGACCCGTCTGGAAACGGGACGGCTGGTGGTTCTCAGCGTACTGGTGGGGGCGCTGGTGGGCGGCCTGAGCATTCTGCTGCGCCTGCTGCTGGAAGCGGCGCTGCGCCTGGGCGCCCTGGTCACCGGCTACGCGCCGCCCGGCACCCCCGGCGAGGCCGGCCTGCTGATGGCCTTCGGCGATGCGCTGCCGTGGGGCCTGCTGGCGCTGCCGGTGCTGGGCGCGCTGTACACCTGGCTGGTGCCCGCCTCGGCCGGAGACGCGCTGGGCCAGCTGGTGCGCGGCTACCACGCCCGCGGCCAGTGGCCCGGTCCCCTGATGCAGCTGCGTACCCTGCTGGGCACGGTCCTGGCCTACGGCGCGGGCCTGCTGGTGGGACGAGATTCGGCCTTTACGGTCACGGGCCAACTGGGCGCGCGGCTGCTGGGCCGCTTCACGCGGCTGGACGCGGTGGAGGCCCGTACCCTGACCCTGGCCGGGGCGGCGGCGGCGCTGGGCGCGGTGCTGCACGCCCCCCTGGCCGCCGCCGTGCTGATCGCGGAGGTGCTATACCGCCGCTTCGAGTTCGAGTTCGAGGTGGTCATGCCCTGCGTGCTGGCCGCCGTGGCCGGGACCGCCGTGTACGGACTGGCCTTCGGCTTCACGCCGCTGCTGAGCGTCCCGGAACTGGGCGTGCCAGCGCTGGCCCAGCTGCCGGCGCTGCTGGGGGTGGCGCTGATCGCCACGCTGGCCGGGTGGCTGTCGGTCCAGGCGGTGCGGACCCTGCCCACACGCTGGGCCGGGGGCCGCTGGCGTCCCGTGCTGGGCGGCCTGTTCGGGCTGGCCACCGCCGCCCTCGCCGTGTACGCCACCCCCGGCGTGCTGGGCGACGGCAGCGGCTGGGTGCAGCTGGGGGTCTCGGATTTTGTGGGGGCCGAGGCAGGCGCGCTGGGCGCGTGGCGCTGGCTGCTGCTGGCCCTGGGCGCGCGGCTGGCCTTTGGGGGCGGCGTGCTGCCCTCGGTGGGGGTGGGCGGGTTGATCGGTGCGGGGCTGGGCAGCGCGGCGGGCGTGGACCCGGCGCTGGCCACGTTAATCGGTCTGGTGGCCTACCTGACCGTGACCCTGAACGTGCCGCTGGCCGCCGCGCTGCTGGCCGTGGCCTGGGGCGGCGAGGCCCTGCTGCCCAGCGCGCTGCTGGCCGCCGGGCTGGCCCACGTTCTGAGCGGCACGAGTGGTCTGGTGCCCGGCCAGGTCGAGGCCCGCGCCCAGAGCGGCGTCCATCAGGGCGGACCGGGGTTGATCGGCGGTCTGGCCCAGCTGCCCGATTCCGTGCGTTTTATCCCGCGCCGCGCCCCGGAAGCGTCTGCCGACGCGCCCGCCGTCCTCTACGATGACCTGACCCCGCAGCCCGCCGATACACCGACCGAAACTACAGGCAGCACAGGCGCCGAGCGCGAGCTGTACCGCCGGGGCGTGCCGCCGAGCTGGCGCGGCGCACGGCTCAAGCTGCTGAGCCTGCCGCCGGGCGTGGAGGTGGTGGGCATCGTCCGCGACGGCAGCGTGCGGCTGACCCATCCCGAGATGCGCCTGACCCCCAACGACGAACTGGTGTTCCTGGCCCGCCCGGATGCCTACGCCGCCCTGGAAGGCCTGCTGCGGCTGCCGGGGGCCTGAGCTGCAGAAGTGGGGATCCGGGTGATTGCTGTTCCCGTCCCAGATATTGGCCTGGACATCATGGGTAAACGTACTTTTGTCCTGCGGTCCATCCAGAGGGGTGGTGAGCGGTCAACTTGGCTCCGGCACAGGTACGGGGCTGTACCGCTGTTCCCAGACCAGGTCGCGCAGTACCCAGCCGCTGCCGGGAAAACGCAGGCCCAGGCGCAGCTCGCCCAGCAGGTAGTCGCGCACGTCGCGCTGGGGCAGGCCCGCATGGACGGCTTCCCCCAGCGTGCGCTTGCCGTTCAGGTGACGGGCCACCGGATGAACCCTGGCCCGCTGACCGGCAGGCTGCAGCCGCAACCGGTACCATTCGTAGCGGTCCACCGGCAACACGCGCCCCTGCTTGAGTGCCCCCACCACCAGCTGCGCGGCCTGGAACACCGGAAGGTCCAGCTCGCGGGCCGCGCCGCGCACCGAGAAGCCGCCCTGGGTTCCAAAGGGAAACAGGTCACCGTGAAAGCAGTGGCTGGGGCTGCCGATGATCTCGCAGACCTTCTCCCACTCGTCACTGACCCGCGCCCAGTCGGTCGACAGATGTTCGTAGGGCCCCAGCGGCTGCCCCGCTACCGGGCGCTGCGTGAAGTCGAAGGTACCGCTCTCCGGCAGCAGCGGGCTGGCGTACAGCGCGTCCAGCCCCATCCAGTCCAGAATGCCGCCGGAAATAATCTCACCGCCCACGAACGTCACGGTATAGGGCACCTCGGCCTGGACGTCCAGCACGCCGGTCTGCCGGGTCGCGTGAATCAGTTCCAGAATGCCCAGCAATGGTAGGTCGGAGAGAAGTCCCTGCACAGTACCGGTACGGTATGCCGGGCACTCTTACCGCACTCCCACTTTTGCGGAACGGTCCAGACTTAACTGAAGCCAGGTTCTACAGCTCCAACAGATTCCGCCAGGCGGCCCCCAGTTCCTCCGAGACGTCGGTGGCGGTCAGGCCGTAGCCGTGCGTGGCTGCGGCACGTTCGCCCGCGCGGGCGTGCAGCCTGACCCCCGCGACGGCCGCGTCGGCCGCGTCCAGACCCTGGCCCAGCAGCGCCGCCAGGATGCCCGACAGCGTGTCGCCCATGCCCCCGGAGGCCATCCCTGGATGTCCGCCGCGCGAGACGGTCAGGGACCCCCCCCCGTCTCCCCCCGACGCGACGACGCTGGGGCCGCCCTTCAGGACCACCGCGCCGCCCAGCAGCTGTTGCAAGGCCCGCGCGGCCGCCAGCGGATCGCGGGTGACCTGCGCCGTCCCGGTGCCCAGCAGCCGCGCGGCCTCGCCGGGGTGCGGGGTCCAGATGCACTGCGGGTGGCCGTGGCCCGCCAGCTCAGGGGACAGGGCATCGGCGTCCAGCACGGTGGGCACCCCCCAGGTCAGCACCTCGCGGGCCACCTGCACGGCCTCCGGTCCCAGACCCATGCCCAGCGCCACGGCGTCCGGCAGTGCCCCCTTGTGCAGTTCGGGCAGGGCCGTGGCCCAGTCCGCGTGCCGCCGGACCATCAGTTCAGGCGTGACGAGCGGCACGTCCGCCAGCGAGTGAACGGTGACCAGTCCTGCCCCGGCCCGCAGCGCTCCCTGGCCTGCCAGCGCCGCCGCCCCCACCGTGCCGGAGTGGCCGCCCACGACCCAGACCCGGCCCGCCGTGCCCTTGTGCGCGCCCGTGGTGCGAACGGGCAGCAGCGCGGCCACCTCTGCGTCACCCGGGCGGGTGGCAAGTGCCTCGGCGCGCACCCACGCGGGCGGCACGCGCAGGGGCACCAGCGTCACCCGCCCCGCCCGCGTGGCCGGGGCGCCAAACAGCAGGGCCGCCTTGAGGCCCATCAGGGTAACGGTCATGTCGGCCTCCACGCTCAGGTCCGGCAGGGCCGCGCTGGACGCATCCAGACCGCTGGGCAGGTCAATGGACAGCACCGGAACCCCCGCGTCGTGGGCGGCGTTCAACGCCCCCATCACCCCGGCCAGGGCCGGACGCAGCGGCGGCACGAAGCCGGTGCCCAGCAGGCCGTCCACCAGCACCCCGGCGGAGGCGGAGGCGCGGCGCAGGGCGGCCACAAGGAGGGGTTGCACCTCGCCGCCAGTGGCCCGCAGACGGCGGCGGTTCAGGCGGGTCAGTGGGTGCTTACTCGGCTGTGCCAGCACGCGCACCGTCCGGCCCAGGGTCAGCAGGTGGCGGGCAGCCACCAGAGCGTCCCCACCGTTGGCCCCGCCGCCTGCCAGCAGCAGCACCGGCCCCTCCGGAAAGGAGGCCTGAACCGCATCGGCCACCGCCCGCCCGGCCTCCTCCATCGTCAGGTCCAGCAGCCCGGCGCTTTCCAGCCGGGCGTCTACCCGCCGCGCGCCGCCAGGACTCAGGATAGATTCGCTCATGCCCGCTTATAGCGCACCCCATGCGACGGCGCCCACGCCACGGCCTGGTGGCAGAAGGCTATGACCGAACCGTCTGCCTTGTCAACGGGCGCTAGGTCAACGCGCCGCGCAGGGCCAGGAACAGCACCAGCACCACCACGGCGATCAGCACCCAGCGCATTCCCTTGAACAGCGGGTTGGCCGCGAACTGCGCCTTGACCTCGGCGTCGGCGTCCTCCTTGGAGCGCTTCATGCCCAGCCGCTGGCCGCGCCGGATCGAGCGCACCGCCTCGCCCATCTTGCCCTGGCGGCGCAGCGCCACGCCCAGATTGTGGTGGCCGCCGTCGTAATCGGGATTCAGGCGAATCACCTCGCGGTATCGGGCCTCGGCCCCGGCGTAGTCGCCCGCCTCGATGTCCAGATTGCCCAGGTTGGTCAGCGCGCGGTAGTGGCCCGCATCGGCCTCCAGCGCCTGCTCGAACAGCGTCCTGGCCCCGGCCCCCTGTTCCTGCAACGCCATCAGCACGCCCTGGATGTTCAGCGCCTCGGCCCGCGTCAGGGGCTCGCTCAGCGCCGGGGCCAGTCCGGCGGCCAGGATCTCCGGGTCCGGCTCCTTGAGGTGGGCGGCCAGAGCCTCCAGGGCCGTGGCCAGCACGTCTGGATCGGCGACGCGGCGCAGCACGCTCAGCTCGGCGGCGTCGGCCTTGCCCGCCAGCGCCTCGCGGTAATCGGCCAGCGCCCGGCGCGCCGAGGGGTAGCGCCGCGCCCGCACCGTTTCCTGAAAGCGGAACACCGCCTCCAGCGCCTCCTGGATGTCGGGGCCGGCTCCGTTCACGCGCGAGACGGCCAGCGCGCGCCGCCACTCTCCGGCGCGAATGACCTCGCCCAGATCGGGCAGGGCGGCGGGGGCAGCGGCGGACGGCTCCGCTGGCCTGGAACTGGAACGAACGGGATCAGACATCAGGGCCGATGATATGCCGTGCAGGGACGGGCGAGGGCGGCGGGCTTCGCATTCCGGCTGGCCCGCTCACTGCTCTACCCCACTCCTGGCAACGGAAGCTGACTGGACGCGGCGGGACTGGAGGCGGTCTGCAACAACCCCGCCGCGCGCCCCCCCTCCAGACACTCCCGAGTCGCCGGACAGTTGCCACCCCCGCGCTGTGGCAGCATGGGTGGCGTGAATGCTTCCTTTCTCCCACGCACCGCCCTGATCACCGGCGTGATCATCGGCGCGCTGAATATCGTGTTTGGCGGCCTGGAATACGGCTTTGCCAGCCTGCCCGTCTGGTTCTATCTGGTGCAGCTGCTGCTGATTCCCGCCATGCTGGTGCCCATGTTCTACTTTCCGCAGGCCGCCGTCGCACATGACTACCTGCGCCGGGCCGCCTACTTCGCCATGGGCTGGGCCGTTCCGTTCGCCATCTACAAGTTCTCGCTGGACGTGCTGAGCCCCACCTTCAGCCCCGCCGCCTCGCTGAGCAGCTACGTCGTCGTGATCGCCGCCTTCTCGCTGATCATGGCGGCCATCCGCAAGCCGATGAAGTAGGCTCCCGCTCCCTTTTCGTTGCTCGACGTCCGGCTGCCCGGTGTGCGGCGCCCGCCTAGCTCGGCCCAACCTCGTACACCGCCTGCCACGGCTTGTAGACGGTGCTGGTTCTGTCGGTGCGCACGCCGCTGGCGTCCTTAATGGTGCGCTGAATGTACAGGCTGTAGCCGTCGGCCGCCCAGTCCACCTGCCGGGTGATGCCGGGGCGCAGGTTCGGGTTGACCACGTACTTGGCCGGCGGGTGCGCCTTGCGCGACAGGATCACGGCGGGACTGACCGTGACGGTGCGCTGCGGCTTGACGCCCCAGACCTGCACCTCCAGCGTGCTGGCCGCGTCATCGTTGATGGTTCGGAGGATCAGCGGACCGCCGGTGTCGTTGCCGAACTTAAGGTCCAGCCCCGGATCGTAGACGGCGGCCTCGAAGCCCACCTGCGGCTCGTAGTAGCCCACGCGGTAGGAGTGCTGGTTGCGCTCCACCACCGGCAGCCCGGCCCCGTACATCGCCCGGAAGGCCGTGGTGCTGACCTGACACACGCCGCCGCCCAGCCCGTCCACCGTGCGCCCACCGCTGATGATCAGCCCGCCCACGAAGCCGTTGTCCGCCGTGATACTGCCCAGGCTCTCCAGAAAACTGAAGGTCCCCTCCGCCGGAACCACCGCGCCGTCGATCTTGGCGGCGGCGTTGGCGACGTTGGTGCGCCGCTCGGGGCTGCTGTTGTAATAGGTGCTGACGCCGGTGTGGATCAGTTCCAGCCGGCTGGCGTCGGGCAACTGCGCCAGCGTCAGCGTGGGGCTGACCTTCTTGGACACCAGGGTCATGCTGGTCCTGTCCGCGTCCAGCACGCCTGTACGGAACGCCGCGTAGGCCGCCTGCTGGGTGACACGCCCCGCCTTCTCGGGCACCTTGACCAGCTTGTCACCCTTGAAGGCGAAGCGGGCGTTCCGCGCCGGCTGGTCAATGAATCCGGTCAGCAACGCGAACGCCCGCTTCAGGGCCGCCTCGTCCGGAACGATGCCCTGCGGCTTGACCCAGTACAGGTTGGCCACCTGCAGCGGTGTCAGCACGCCCTTGCGCGTGGTCCCGGCCAGCGTGACCCCGAAGGGCCGCATCAGCGCGTTGCCCCGGTTCACGTGGCCCTGCAGCACGTCGGCGGTGTACTGCGCCTTCCACTCCCGGACCGGAACCCGGATGGTGGTGGACGTGGGTGCGGCAGCATAGATCGTGGCGGCTGCGGCCGCGTCGTACTGACGGCCCGGCGCGTCCCTGACCGTCACGGCGTACTTCAGCGTTTTGGAATCAAAGGCCACGGCGGCATTCCTCGGCTGCGCGTTCAGGCTGCCGGTCAGAGTGGACAGCGTCGCCCTGGCCACCGCCGCGTCAACCGCCGCGATCAACGGAAAATCCTGCGGCTGCTCCTGGCCGATCACGTCCCTGACCCGCTGTACGAGGGTGCGCTCAGCGGTGGCCCTCTCAGCGGCGGCCACGCTGGTTGCGGCGTCAGCGTGCCAGCCCAGCTGATCGGCCCCCAGCGTCCAGGTCTGCTCGCGGGCCGTGACCGTTATCTGGGGGGCGGCGGCGGCGCGGTCACCCAGAACCGCCAGCGCCTGATCGCGGGTCAGGCCGCCCACATCCACGCCCGCCACCGTCAAGCCCGGCGCCAGCCGGTCCCCGGCGCTGGCCGCCACGCCCACGGCCAGGGCTCCACCCAGGAGTACTGCCGCCGAAACACCCATCACCCAGAACTTCACAGGTTCCAGTGTAAGGAGATTCACCGTGGGGTGTGAGAGATTTTCACACTCTGGCGCGGGTGTTGCGGCGGTTTGCCCCTTTGTTCGCCCCAGTCGAACACACACAAAAGCTGGGGGCCAGTCCGCAGACCCGCCCCCAGCCTCATCCCGAAAAAGCGTCTACTCGCTCTGCTTCTCCTCGGCCTGCGCGGCCAGCTCGGCCTGACGCTCGGCGCGGGGATTAACGCCGCTCAGCACGCGTGCGAAGGCGTCCACCACCTGATCAATCTGCTCTCTGGTGATCGTGATGGGCGGCAGGAACCGCACCACCAGCGGCGTCGCCTGCAGGGCCATCACGCCCTCGTCGTGTTCCAGGGCAGTGATGTACGGCGCGCTCTTTTCCTTGAGTTCCACGCCGATCATCAGGCCCATGCCGCGCACCTCGCGGATCTTGGGAGACTGAATGGCGCGCAGCCGTTCCATGAAGTACGCGCCCTTCTCGCGGGCCTGCTCGGCCATGCCCTCGCGCTTCATGGCGCGGATCGCGGCGAGCCCGGCGGCCATGCTCAGCGGGTTGCCGCCGAAGGTGGTGCCGTGGCCGCCAGCAGGCATGCGGTCGGCCACCTCGCCGGTCATCACGAACGCGCCGATGGGCACGCCGCCCGCCATCGCCTTGGCCAGCGTCATGCCGTCGGGGGTCACGCCGAAGTGTTCAGTGGCGAACATCTTGCCGGTGCGGCAGAACCCGGTCTGGATCTCGTCCAGAATCAGCAGCGCGCCCTTCTCCCTGGTGATGCGGCGGGCCTCCTGAATAAATTCCATGGTGGCGGGACGCACGCCGCCCTCGCCCTGCACCGGCTCCAGAATGACGGCGGCGGTTTCCTCGGTCACGGCGCCACGCAGTTCTTCAATGTTGCCGTAGGTCACGAAGTCCACGTTCTTATTGTCCACGGCGTCGCCGAAGGGTTCGCGGTACTTGGGCTCCCAGGTCAGGGCCAGCGCACCCAGGCTGCGTCCGGAGAAACCGCGTTTCATGCTCACGAAGCGCTTGCGGCCTGTGCCGGTGATGGCGAACTTCTTGGCCGCCTCCATCGCCTCGGTGCCGGAGTTGCACAGGAACACGCGGTCCAGGCCCGCCGGCAGGATGCCCACCAGTTCCTGCAGGAACTCGGCGCGTTTGTCGTTGGGCACACTCTGGGGCATAACCATCAACCGGCCCGCCTGCTCCTGGATGGCCTTGACCACGTCCGGGTGGCTGTGGCCAATGTTGGCGACGCCGTAGCCCGCCACGCAGTCGATGTACGAGCGCCCGTTCTCGTCCCAGACGGTGGCGCCCAGGCCACGCACCATCACGACCTCGTGTTTGTTGTACACGCCGCTGTCGTGCTTGAGTTCGGCGGCCAGCCACTTGCTTTGGGTCTTGCTTTCAGGGGTTGCGGTCATAGATTCCTCCGTTTGAGATCAGTGTAGGCGTCGTGGGCGAAAAAGACGGTCAGGTGTCCAGCCTTCTGGACCGGGCGTGCTGAACTGGGCGGGGGCGGGGCTCAGACCGGAACCGGCGGACGGGCGCGTCTGGGCCGCAGGTTCAGCAGCGCCAGCCCGGCCAGGATGACGCCCACGCCGACGACCGACAGCACGCCCACCCGCTCCCCGGCCACCGCGCCCCAGAACAATCCCTACACCGGCAGCAGGTAGGTCACCCCCACCACCTGCGTGCTGGAAACGCGCGACAGCAGGCCGTAGTACAGCAGGTACGCGAACCCGCTGCCGAACACGCCCAGAAACAGCATGGACAGCACGGCCTGCGAGGTCAGGGCCGAGGGCGCGGGGCCAAGCAGGGCGGCGGGCAGCAGCATCACCCCGGCCAGCGTCAGCTGCGTGGTGGCCAGGCCCACCGGGTTCAGGCCGCCCAGCGTGCGCTTGGCGATCACGGTGGCAATGGCGTAGCCCAGCCCCGCCGCCGCCAGCACCGTCACCCCAAGTGTGCTGGCGTGCCCGCCGCTGAGGCCGCCAAAGACCGTCAGGCCCACGCCGCCCAGCCCGATCAGCACGCCCAGAATGACGCGGACGCTGGGGGCGATCTCGCGCACGCCCAGGCTGATCATCAGCGTGAACAGCGGCGTGGTGGCGTTCAGGATGGCGGCGATGTTGCTGGACACGGTCAGCTCGCCCCACGCGAAGAAGGTCCACGGCACCACGTTGTTGAAAAAGGCCACCAGCAGCAGCGGCTTCCACAACCCTGCGGGCGGCAGCGTGTGGCGGCCCAGCCGCAGCGCCAGCCACAGCACCGCCGCGCCGAACACGCACCGGAGCAGCGCCATCCACAGCGGCGGGAACACGTCGCCGCCCCACTTGATCAGCAAAAAGGAAATGCCCCACACGGCCGAGAGCAGAAAAAGCTGGAAAGCGTCCTGACGGGTCACGGCCTGACTCTAGCGGCATCGGGAACAGCAGGGCCGGACAGAGCGGGGCGCAGGCGGGCCAGTTCCGGCGTCAGCGCGGGCCAGTCTTCGGTCTGGTCGGCTCCCGGCGCCCAGTTTTCCTTGCCGCTCCAGCGGTCCACCGCCAGCGAGTAGACGCTGGTCCGGGCCAGGTCGCTGTCCAGAATCGGGCGGGTCTGCTGTCCGATCCGCAAGTCGGGAAACAGCCGTTCGGAAAGCACGCGCAGGGCTTCCCGCGCCTCCTCACGGTCTGCCAGCAGACGGGCCGTGCCGAACGCCACGACGCTGCGGTACTGCACCGACAGTTCCAGCGGATTGTTGCTGGGCAGCAGAGCGCCAATCTCGCTGGCCTCGAAGGTGGCCGGGTGGCCCTGCCCCACGTTCGCCCACAGCCGCCCGGTGATGTTGGTGTGGTACACGATGTCGTGCGTCTCGGGGCGGTAGGCGAAGGCCAGCGTGGTGATAAAGGGGAAAGGCTGCCCGTCCCCGGATTGCCACACGGTGGCCACCCGCCCGATCTCCACGCGGGCCAGCAGGGCGCGGACCCAGGCGTCCTCCCGGCGGTTCTGCGGGCGGCGGCTCACGCTGGGGTCACGCTGCTGGGGATCGTAGAAGTTGCTCACGCCGGTAGACTAGCCGGATGGTGGCCCCTCGCAAAGCTCCACTTCAGACCAGAATCAGCAGTCCACTTCCGGGGGAGCTGCCGGTGGCGCTGACCCTGGAGCGCGGCGTGGCCCGGCCTCTTCAAGCCCAGCTGGCTGACACCCTGCGGGCGGCGGCGCTGTCGGGCGCACTGCCCGCGGGCCTGACCCTGCCCGGCTCGCGCACGCTGGCCGCCGAGCTGGGCGTGACGCGCGGCGTGGTGGCCAACGCCTACGCGGAACTGGTGGCGGACGGCACGCTGGAGGCGACGGTGGGGCGCGGCACGCGCGTCTCGGCCGGGGCCGCGCAGGCCAGCAGTGCGGGCGGCGGCGCCCCCGGCTGGTTCGTGACTCCGCCCGCGGCCCCGGTGGACGGACCGGACCGGGCAGCCGGCATTCATTTCCGGGTGGGGGTGGCGACCACGGCCACGCTGGACACGCGGGCGTGGCGGCAGGCCTGGGCGGCGGCGGCGCGGGCCACTGTGTCTGGCGACTACGGCGATCCGGCGGGTGAACCGGAGGTGCGGGCGGCGCTGGCAGCGTTCGTGGCGCGGTCACGCGGCCTGAGTGCCCCGCCGGAGCGGGTGCTGGTCACGGCGGGTTCCCTGCAGGCGCTGAACCTGATCCTGCGCCTGCTGCCTCCCCAGTCCGGCGTGCTGTTCGAGGCCACCGGCTACCGGGCGGCGCGGCAGGCCATCCTGGACGCCGGGCACGTTCCTGTGCCGCTGGAGCAGGACGCGGACGGCCCGGTGGTCAGCGCCGACACGCCGCCGGCCCGGCTGGCCTACATGACGCCCAGCCACGGCTTCCCCCTGGGCGGGCGCATGAGCGTGCCGCGCCGGCTGGCCCTGCTGGAGTGGGCCGCCAGACACGACGCCCTGATCGTGGAAGACGACTACGACAGCGAATTCAGGTACGGCGCGTCGCCGCTGCCCACGCTGGCGGGCCTGGACCCCCAGGGCAACCGCGTGCTGTACCTGGGCACGCTGTCCAAGGTGCTGACGCCGGGCGTGCGGACCGGCTTCCTGATCGGCCCGCCTGCGCTGATGCCCGCGCTGGTCCGCGCCCGCACGCTGCTGGATTCGGGCCACCCGCTGCCGGTTCAGCACGCGCTGCTGCACCTGTTGCGAACGGGCGAGGTGGACCGCCACATTCGCCGCACGCGCCGCTGGCACGCCGGGGTGCGGGCGGTGCTGACCCGGGTGCTGGAGCCACTGGCCCCCCTGGCCACGCTGGGCGGCATCGAGGCCGGGCTGCACGTCTGCCTGTTTCTGTCGCCGCCCCTGGACGCGCGGGACGTCGCCGCCGAACTGTCCAGACGCGGCGTGTTCGTCTCCACGCTGGACACCTACACCTTTGCGGGCAGGGTGCCCAACGCCCTGCTGCTGGGCTACGGCGGCCTGACCATGCACGCGGCGGAAACGGGGGCGCGGGCAATTGCGCGGGTGGTCGCCGGGCAGTAGGACAGATTTCCCGCGCCGTTCTCCGTGCCTAGCGCCGGCCCTTCACCAGCCAGGCGTGTTCCTCGATTCCTGCGGCCTGGTTGGCCGCGCGGGCCATCACGAACAGCAGGTCCGACAGGCGGTTCAGGTAGATCTGCACCTCGCGGTTGGCCTCCTCCACTTCCAGCAGGCGGATCACCTCGCGTTCGGCGCGGCGGGCCACCGTGCGGGCAAGGTGCAGGGCGGCGGCGGCGGGCGTGCCGCCGGGGTGGACAAACCCCGTGAACGGGGGCGCGGCCTCCTGGTAGCGGTCGATCATCGCTTCCAGGAACGCGGCGTCCTGGGCGTCAATACGGCTGATCTTCTTCTCGTAGGTGGTGCCGGGCCGGGTGGCAAGGTCTGCGCCCAGATCGAACAGCGCGTTCTGCAGGTATTCCAGATCCTGGTCCAGGGTGGCGTCGGGCTTGTGGCTGCGGGTGTTGTGGGCACGGGCCAGGCCCACGGCGCTGTTCAGCTCGTCCACGGTGCCGTAGGCCTCCACGCGCGGGTGGGTCTTGCTCACGCGGTCCGCGCCGTACAGTCCGGTGGTGCCGCCGTCGCCCGTCTTGGTGTAGAGCTTCATGGGCACAGGGTAGTGGGTCCGGGGCGGCGGGAGGTGGGAATGGCGGCACAGCAGGGCCCGCCCTCTATGCTGTCCCCCATGTCCCAACCCACCTTTCCCATGCACGTCAGCGTGACCGAGGCCCGCGAGATGCTGGCCGCGCTGCTGCCCGCGCTGGACACCGAGACTGTTCCCGTCAGTCAGGCCCTGGGCCGCACGCTGGCCGCGCCTCTGGCAGCCAGGGTCAGCCATCCCAGCGCCACCGAGAGCGCCCTGGACGGCATCGCTGCGCGTGAGGCCGACACGCTGACCGCCGGCAAGGAAAGCCCGGTGCGGCTGAGGCTCGTCGGCGAGAGCCGCGCCGGGGTGCCGTTTGAAGGAACGGTGGGCGCGGGCCAGTGCGTGCGGATCTACACCGGGGCGCCGCTGCCCACAGGCGTGGACGCCATCTGCCCCGTCGAGGAATTGCAGGACGACGGTCCCGAGCACGTCCTGCTGCGGCGGCCTGCCTTTCCCAGCGACGTGCGTCACGAGGGCGGCGACTTCCGCGCGGGCGAGACGGTGATGGCGGCGGGCCTATGGCTGAGCGCTCCACGGGTAGCCCTGGCCGCCGCGCTGGGGCATGCCCACGTTCCGGTGCGCCGCAGACTGCGGGTGGCGCTGCTGTCCACCGGCGACGAGGTGATTGAGCCGGGGCAGGCCCTGAAGCCGGGGCAGGTCTACGACAGCAACCGCGTGGGACTTTCGGCCATGCTGCAAGAAAGCGGCTGCGAGGTCATCGAACTGGGCCACGCCCCGGACAGCCCCGAAGCCCTGCAGGCGGCCATCGGCCAGGCGGGCGGCGCGGACGTGCTGCTCACCAGCGGCGGCGTCAGCATGGGCCGATACGACTTCATGCGGGACCTGCTGATCGAGCGCGGCCGGGTGGCCTTCTGGAAGGTGCGGATGCGCCCCGGCGGCCCGGCCATTCTGGGCGGCTGGAACGGGCTGCCGGTGTTTGGCCTGCCGGGCAATCCGGTCAGCAGTCTGGTGGTGTTCCACGTGATCGTGCGCCCCGCCCTGACCGGACAGCCGGTGCAGAGTCTGAAGCTACGGACCGCCACGCCCTTCCGGGGCCTTGCGGACAAGACCGCCTTCTGGCGCGGCGTGATCAAAGGCGGCGAGGTCCACGACTACGGCCAGCAGGGCAGCGGCATCCTGCGCTCGCTGAGCGACGCGGACGCCCTGGTGATCGTTCCGGAGGGGGGGCCGGTAGCGGCCGGGGAGACGGTGGACGTGGTGCTGCTTTAGCCGCCCGCAGGCTCAGTTTTAACCATTCGCAAGCTCAGTCCAGCCCCAGCAGCCGCGTCAGGATGACGTGATGGTCCTCGAAGAAGCGGCGCGGGCGGGCCAGGGCCGTCGCCAGCGGGACCGAGTGGAACCCGAAGGCGGGCGGCGGCACCCCCAGAAAAACGTGCGCGGCGGCCGGGGCCACCAGTGAGCGGGCTGGGTGAGCGAACACCGCCTCTGCCCCGGCACGGGGCTGTTCACCCGGCGGCAGCTGGCATCCCGGCAACTCCCACAGCCCGCGCCCGATGGGACCGAGCCGGGTGTGCAGGGCCACCCTCTCCCCTGCCCGCCACAGCCAGCGTTCCTCGGTCAAGTGGAGGCCTGGGGGCAGGGCGGCACGGGCCACGGTCACCGCCTGCCACTCGGCCTGCAGCCGGGCGAAGGCGGGCGTGGAGACGAAGGCGCTCAGGAATGCCTGGACGGCGGCGGGTACCCCGGCAGGCAGAGCCTGGCCCCCGAACAGGACGCGGCGCAGGTCCGTGGCGTTCAGCCCCGGCGTCTGAGGAACGTTCAGGCGGGACCAGCCGGGAAACCAGCGCAGGTAGGCGCTGCTGGCGTCCTTCTCAAATCCGCCCAGCGCCAGCGCCGCCGCTGGGCCGAACACGGCGGCGGCCTGCTCGCGCACCGCCGCCGCCCAGCGTTCGGCATCGAAGTCATCGGGCAGCGGACGGAAGGTCACACGCCTGACGTCGGCCCCACCGTCACGCAGGGCGGAGCGGAACATGCCGGTGCGTTCGGGGGCGCTCCAGGGGTTGTGGACGCTGCGGGCCAGGTTGGCGCTGCCCACCAACACCAGCACGCGCGGCGCGTGCTTCAGGGCGTGCTGGACGCTGCCGACATGTGCGGCGTGCGGCGGCTGGAACCGTCCCACGTAAACCGCGCCGGCAAGCGGGCTCATCCCAGTCCGGCCCTCAGTTCCGCGCTGACCCAGTCGCGCAGGCCAGACACGTCCGCGCCCAGACTGACGCGGTAGACGTGCGGATTGAGCAGTCGGCGCGTCTCGGCCGGCAACCGGGCCAGTTCCTGGCGGGCGCGGGCCTGGATGCCGGGCAGCGCGACGGCAGGCTGGGTGCGTCGGCCCCCGGCCATGACGGTCTGGCGGGCGTCTTCCCACCGCAGGGCAGTCGGCAGACGGCCCGAGCGCAGCGGATTGGTGGGGTCGCTGACCGCCTGCCCCGGCTGCGGTTCGTCGCCCAGTGTCAGCACGTCCCAGCCAAAGGTGCCGTCCGCGCCCTGCCCGCGCCACACCCGCTTGACCCCCGGCAGGCTGGACTTGACCGGATCGCCGGTCAGCTTCATGCGCGGCCGGCCGTCCAACTGCGCCAGTTTGTATACGCCGCCCAGCGCCCCGCCCCCCGGCCCGCCCGCCGTGGCCAGCTGCGTGCCGACGCCGTAGACGTCCACCCGCCCGCCCTCAGCGATGATCGCGGCGATCACCGATTCGGACAGGTCATTGCTGGCCACGATCTTCACGTCCCCAAAACCCGCCGCGTCCAGCGCAGCGCGTACCGTGCGCGACAGGTAAGCCAGGTCACCGCTGTCCAGGCGCACGCCGCGCAGCTCATGGCCCGCCGCACGCAGCTCACGCGCCACCGTCAGGGCATTGGGCAGGCCGCTGCCCAGGGTGTCTACCGTGTCCAGCAGCAGCGTGGTGCTGTCCGGATAGACCCGCGCGTAGGCCCGGAAGGCACCCAGCTCGTCAGGAAAACTCTCCACCCAGGCGTGGGCGTGCGTGCCGGTCAGCGGCAGCCCGAGGCGCTGCCCGGCCTGCACGTTGCTGGTGCCGGTGGCTCCGCCCACGAACGCGGCCCGCGCCGCGCTGAGCGCTCCGTCCGGCCCCTGGGCACGGCGCGCACCGAACTCGATCACCTCGCCCCCGTGGGGGCTGGACTGCGCCGCCAGCACGCAGCGGGCCGCCTTGGTTGCCACCAGGGTCTGGAAATTGAGGGTGTTGAGCAGCATGGTCTCGACGAGTTGCGCCTCCCACAGCGGGGCCGTGACAGTCAGCAGCGGCTCGTACGCGAACACCACGCTCCCCTCGGCAAAGGCGTCGATCTGACCGGAAAAGCGCCAGTCGCGCAGGGCGGCCAGAAAGTCAGCCTGAAACAGGCCCAGGGTGTCCAGATAAGCCAGTTCCTCTGCGGCAAAGCGCAGGCTCTCAAGGGTCTCCAGCATCTCCTCCAGCCCGGCCCAGACCGCGTAACCGCCCTTGTAGGGCAGGCGGCGGAAGTTCAGGTCGAACACCGCCGTCTGCGTGTGCAGTCCGGACGCGAAGTAGCCCTGCATCATGGTGAGCTGGTACAGGTCCGTCAGCAGCGGTGAGGGCTGCGGGGCACCGGAGCTCACGCCACTGCCTCGGGCAGCTGCTGGCCGCGCGTCTCGGTGCCGATGGCCCAGGCGCAGGCGGCGGCCACAGCGAACAGGGCGGCAAACAGACCCAGCGCCACACCCAGGTTGCCGGTCAGCAGCAGCGCCCCCACGCCCGGCGACAGCACGCTGGCCACCCGCGCCATGCCGCTGACCAGCCCCATGCCGGTGGTCCGCAGTGGGGTGGGAAACAACTCCGGCGTGTAGGCGTACAGCGCCCCCCACGCCCCCAGCAGCGCGGCTGAGAGCAGGCCCAGTGCCAGCAGCACGGCTGCGGGCGTGCTGGCCACCAGAAACAGAAAGGCCCCCAGCGCACTGACCGCCAGAAACCCGGTCAGGGTGACGCGGCGGCCCACCCGCTCGACCAGCCACGCCGCCAGCAGATACCCCGGCACCTGGGCCAGCGCCAGCAGCAGGGTGGTGCGGTAGACCTCGCCCAGCTCCAGCCCCCCGGCCTTCAGGAAGCTGGGCAGCCACGAGAAGATGCCGTAGTAGCCCAGGCTCAGGCCGAACCACACGGCGGCGAGCAGCGCCGTGCGGCGCCGCAGCGTTCCGGAGAACAGGGCAGCGGGCGTCACGCGCTCCGGGCGTGCGGGAACCAGCAGCGGCGCGTCCGGGAGGATTACACCGTTGACGCGGGCCACCCGCTCCAGCGCCCGCCGGGCGCCCGCCGCGTCCCCACGGGCCAGCAGCGAACGCGGCGAATCCGGCACGCCCAGCCGCGCCAGCAGGCCCACCAGCCCCGGCAGGGCGGCCAGCCCCAGCAGCCATCGCCAGCCCTCGGCAGGCGGCAGGGCAGTGCTCAGCGCCCAGGCCAGTCCGGCAACCAGCACCGTGCCCAGCGCCCAGAAACTTTCCAGATACACCAGAAAGCGCCCGCGCCACACGGTGGGAATGAATTCCGCCATCATGGCGTAGTCTACCGGCAGCGTTCCGCCGATGGCGAAGCCGGTCAGGAAACGCAGCGTGACCAGCAACGCCACCGTGGGCGCAAACGCTCCCAGCACCCCAAAGACCACGCCCAGCGCCACGGTGATCAGAAAGACCGTGCGGCGGCCCACCCGGTCGGCCAGCCAGCCCCAGAACAGCGCGCCCACCAGCATGCCCGCAAAGGTGGCGCTCAGCAGGCCGGTGGCCTGAGCCGAGCCGCGCTCCAGGCCGAACGCCGCGCTGATGCCAGGCAGGGCGAAGCCCACCAGCAGCACTTCCATCGCATCCGAGGCCCAGGTCAGGCCGCAGATCGCCAGCAGCCGCCACTGAAACCGGCCCAGCCCCAGCGTATCGATGGCCGCGTCAACCGACTGGCCAGAAGAATCTGAAGTGCCCACCGCGAGAGTGTACGGGCTGCCGGTCCTGCCCTGACCGCAAAGGCCCGGACCCTCCCGGTAATCGGGGGCCGATTGAGGCGGCGTGTCTTTCTCCGGTTGGCCCTTCGGCTGGAGGCGGATGACGGAACCCCCAAGCCGGCCGCGCTGGTCCCCGCTGCGTTTCTCGCCAATACTTGTCTCATGACCCCGCCCACCTCGCCACACGTCCCGGCCCCGCATAACGTGTCGCTGCGTGACCGCATTCGCCGTGAGCTTCAGGTACTGCCCGAGATTGATCCGGCCGGGGAAGTCGAGCGGCGGGTCAGCTTTCTGGCCGAATACCTGGAGGGCACCCCGGCGCGCGGTTTCGTGCTGGGCATCAGCGGCGGGCAGGACAGCACGCTGGCCGGGCGGCTGTGTCAGCTGGCCGCCCAGCGGCGGCGGGAGGCGGGGCATGACGCAACGTTGACCGCCATGCGGCTGCCCTACGGCGTGCAGGCCGACGAGGCCGATGCCCAGACCGCGCTTGAGTTTATTCGTCCCGACCGCTGCGTGACCGTGAACATCCAGGCGGCAGTGGACGCCAGTGCCGGGGCGGTCCGCGCCGCCACCGGGGAAATGCTGCGCGACTTCGTGCGCGGCAACATCAAGGCGCGCGAGCGCATGGTGGTGCAGTACGCACTGGCCGGCCAGGAGGGGCTGCTGGTGGTGGGCACCGATCACGCCGCCGAGGCGGTCACCGGCTTCTACACCAAATACGGAGACGGCGGCGCGGACGTGACTCCCCTGAGCGGCCTGAGCAAACGGCAGGGCGCGCAGCTGCTGCAGCATCTGGAGGCCCCCGAGCGCACCTGGCGCAAGGTGCCCACCGCCGACCTGGAAGATGCGCGCCCCGGCCTCCCCGACGAGGCGGCCCTGGGCCTGACCTACGCCCAGATTGACGACTACCTGGAGGGCCGCGAGGTCACGGACGCGGTGGCCCGGCGTCTGGAGGGGATGTACCTGAATACCCGCCACAAGCGGGCCATGCCCGTGACCCCCCAGGACGGGTGGTGGCGGGGGGAACCGGGGGAATGAGGCGCAAATCGTCTCACGCCGATTCCTGAATCGCCCTACCCTGCTGGCGTGACCAGACTGCTTCTGCCCATGCTCAGCGCCGCCCTCCTGCTTACCGCCTGCAGTGGCGGTACGCCACAGCCGCAGCCCCCGTCGGACAGCACCTCGCCCAGCGTGAGCCTGAGTGCCTCCCAGAGCGGCACCAGCGTCAATCTGATCGCCACTGCCACCGACGACGTCAGGGTCGACAGGGTGGAGTTCTACCGCGGCAGCACGTTAATCAGCACCGACAACGCCCTGCCCTACGCCGCCATGGCCACGGTCTCTGCCGCCGACAACGGCAACGTGGCCTTCACGGCCAGGGCGTACGACGCTGCGGGCAACATAGGCCAGGACAGCAAGACCGTCCTGGTGAATGTGACGGCGCCCTCCACCAGGACGCTGTACCAGGGCCTCTGGGCCTGGGGCATCGGCAACATCAACACAGGGGCCGTCATCGATACGGGGGCCGTCCTCTTCAGCGAGGAGGTACACAACGATGGGCGGGCGGTGGCCCTGGGCATCTACGCCAACCAGGCCGAGATCGATGCTGCGAGCACCGGCAGGGACGGCGCCGCCCTGCTCGGCCCTGTGGGCACCCCCGGCTCTCTGGACGTGGGTTTTTTCGTGGGCACCGACGCCGAGGCCCGCGTCTTCTTTGTCGGGCGGGACGACGACGACCGCATTGACCTGTACGATGGAAAACCCGCCTTTCAGGGATCAGGCCGTCTGGCCACGCCCGACAATGAACCCGGAGAGGCCGTGATCGTCGTGTTGCTGCAGGTGAGTGACACCGTGCCCAGCAACGCAGCGGCGCGGGAAACGCTGGAGGCAAGGGGCAAAACGATGGTGGGGCAGGCCCTGAAGGCTGCCCGCAATCCCGCCGTACAGCCTGCTGCCACCGCCAGTTCATGGCGGTTCCGCGCCCTTCAACAGGGCCTCCGAACAGACCGCTAGACGCATTCCCGGACGCCTGAAAGCCGTCTCCCCTTCCCTCATGGCTACCCCGGGCAGACAAAAGGCTCCGAGTTGTTGTCCGGGCTGGGGCATTTCCCTGGAGCCAGTGATCCAGGTCGAACGGACGATCTACGGATGACAACTGCCTTGAGCCCATCCCAGCCTGTCCCCTGCTCTCCTAAATTCTCCTGTCAGACGGCATATTTCCGATTCCTGATTCCTGTTTCATCTCCCAGTTTCCCAGGCTTTCCCAGACTGATAGTGACACGGCAGTGACACTTTGACCCCCCGTTGACCCCCTGCAGGACAGCGAAAACCGGATACTCCATTTTTTGTGGCTATCAAAAAGTTTGGCGCCGAATCTTCCTTTTGCCGGATGGTTGCTCGGCAACAAACTCCTGCGCTTTCGATCGTTCCCGGTATTGAAAATGCAAAGGCACCACTATGGGCAGGCCGATCACCTTGCCCACAACTACTGCCTTTCAGCGAAAACAATCTGTGTGAATCTAACCGCCTCGGTAGCGCGTATCCTTGACTGTAAGCCCATGATGATCCTCCCATGACGGATGAACTCACGCTGCTGCTCCGGCTGCGCCTCGGAGACGTGGACGCGCTGGCCGAGCTGTATGCCCAGTTGGGCGGACATGTTCACGCCCTGGCCTGGCGACTGCTGGGAGACCGCGAGGAGGCGCAGGAAGTGCTTCAGGACACGTTCGAGCGCGTCTATCGGCGCGCTCACCAGTATCGGCCTGATCTGGGATCGCCGCGCGCCTTTGTGTATACGGTGGCCCGCAATGAGGCCCTCAGCCGTCTGCGGGCACGGGGAGCGCGTCCTGTTGTGGACCACACTGAGAACCTGCTGGGAGAAATACCTTCTCCCAGTGCTGGCCCCGGGTTGGACACCCGCATTATGATTCAGGGCGCATTGGATGACCTGTCTCCCGCCGATCAAGCGCTCATCCGTGAGGCCTTCTTCATGGGCTTCAGCCACGGCGAGCTGGCCAGTTCCCACGCCCTGCCCCTGGGGACCGTAAAAACGCGCCTGCGCCGGGCTCTGGCAAGAATGCGCCGCACCCTGGAGAAATCGTGAACACCCTGCATCCCGATGCAAGCATCTTGCGAGACTACATGGTGGGCGATTTGCAGGGTCAAGCTCAGGAGCAAATCGAGCTTCATCTTCTAACTTGTGCACCGTGCCGGTCGCAGGTGGTGACCTGGAGGGACGAAGTTGTAGCCCAGGTAGAGGCGTTGCCATCGGTAGGAGACTTGCCGCCGCTGCGCCGTCCGCTCACACTGACGCCGCAGGCCACCGTGAGCAGAACTCCTTCAGGGGCATCGCGCCCTTCTTCGCGCGCGCCACGCTGGGCGGCTGTTGCTGTGGTCTGTGCACTGTCACTGGCGACTGGAGCCATCGGTTGGGGTGGGTGGCAGCAGGCCCAGGCCAGTGTGCTGCGCGCTGAGCAACGGCAGGTCGCAGGCTGGCTGGCACAACCTGGAGTGGCAGTGCTAGGCCTGCGGGCCAAAGACCAGCCCGCCGGCCACCTGCTGCTGCTGCCCAGCCGTGAGGTGCTGTTCGTCTTGCCCCCACCTGCTCCGGGCAAGGTTTACCAGGTCTGGGTGGCCTCCAACTGGAAGCGTGGCGATCCCCTGACCCCCAGCACCCGCAGCGTCCGTGGTGTTCTGTCAGCCAGCGTGGGTGGGGGCGATTACGTGTGTATCAGCCTGGAAGATGAGGGACGCGATATGGCGGGCCAGAGCAGACCGACGCTGGTTCTCGGTTGGGCCAGTCTATAAAGTGAGACTGAATCCAAATGCTCCGTTGCTGCGTTTCTAGAAGCGGAGGCTCCCCATGATGAAGACCACAAGTGTCCGCGCCGCCGCCGTCGCTCTGTTCGCCAGTGTTGCCCTTGCCAACACCACGTTTGCCAGCGCTGCCACGCCGCAAATAGGACTGCGCCAGGACGCTAAGCTGGGCAGCATCCTGACCGGTGATAAGGGTATGACCCTGTACCTCTACACCAAGGACACGCCGGGCGTGACCAATTGCTACGAACAGTGCGCTGCGGCCTGGCCCCCGCTGCTGGCCGACACACTGCCCAAGTTGCCTGCGGGGATGCCTGGCAAAGTCACCCTGGTGGAGCGCAAGGACGGCGCGCAGCAGGTGGCCTATAACGGCTGGCCGCTGTATTACTGGGTGCGGGATCAAAAGGCGGGCGACACCACCGGGCAGGATGTGGGCAAGGTCTGGTACGCGGTCAATCCTGGCCCTCCCGTCAACACCACCAAAAGTGGCGAACTGGGTGAATACTTGGTGGCGCCTAACGGAATGACCCTTTACATGTTCACCAAAGATGAGAAAGGGGTGAGCACCTGTTACGACGGCTGCGCGACCGCTTGGCCCCCGCTGTTGACCGCCTATTTGCCTGCCGAGAAAGGCAGCAAACTAGGCACCACGCTCCGCAAGGACGGCGCACTCCAGGTGACATATGTCGGGCAGCCGCTTTATTACTGGGCCAAGGACAGCAAACCCGGCGACACCACCGGACAGAACGTGGGCAAGGTCTGGTTCGTGGTGAAACCCTGAAGTATGGTTTTAATTTGGATGGAGCGCAGCCTATGATCCGGTTTCGCCAAAAGTTTCTCTAGAAAGGGGACCATCCACGCCAGAGTTGGAGAGTGCCTCCAGCTCTGGCTAGTTAATGTTGTATAGGCTGGAAGAACATTCCTGCAGACCAAGGCCACCACCAGAGGTCTTTACCGAACAGCATTTAGTTCCGTCCTTGGCCTTACCACGTAGCGAAGGCCATCCGGCGTCTTCAGATCAAATCCTGGAATCCTTGTAGTTGCATGTCGTCCCAGCCATGATTCACAGGCTCCCAACGCTCTGGCCAAACACCAATAGTGGACCGGCTCGGATGCGCTTCCAACGGCCAGAGAGACCCGACAATGCGCCCCAGAGTGGCTGCCTTAATGAAGGGTATTGCTTCTCGTTTCGAACGCTCTGGATCCGGGAATGTGATATAATTCAAAAACATTCAAATGACCTTGAGGTCATCTCGGCAAACCAGTTGGGTTTCGGATGGCAGTCTGGCTACGGATTCATTTGACTAGGTTGAGGAATTTCGTTCTCACGAAGATAGAGCATGCCAATTTTATTCAGCATCTGTCTGACGTTTTACAATCCAATTGTATCATTTATCAACTGTTTAGTGACTCGGAATCCAACGTTGCCGGTTTAGATCGCTCTTCCATTATCCTGGCCACTTCAGATCTACGATTTGCCTTTTTAGGGGTTATCGTGAAGTCGACTCAAATGCAACCGATCATTTCTACTCAATCTTCAGGCGGTGCTGGTGCCAGCCGCCGTTATGAAGTTGAACCACTCGATGGGTTCCAATGATGTCCTCATCACCCACCGCACCGTCACTCCAGGCCCATGGCGAAAGCCACATCAGGGTGAACATCTCTGCAACTGAACACGACAGCGGTCAATGGAACCCTGGACGCGGTGACAGGCGTATGACCACTCATCATTGGTCCAGAATTCAGGAATCTGTCGCTGACCCAGGACCCATCTGGATTGATACCCAGCACCGTCTACTGGCTTATGGATTAACCTTGATTTTTAAAGAAGCGGATATCCCAACGCAGTTTGAGCCTCAGGGTGCCAGCATCTGCCTGCGCGACTACAGTAACAATCAGGGCTGCCCTCTGATGCGGCCGGACCTTCCCACCCTGGCGCTGGTCAAGCAGGGTACCGTGGAGTCCGAACTCTTTGAACTGATCCACCTCGAATACCGCGGCTATATCCTTGCAGATTGTGATGTCCAGACCCTGTTACAGAGCGTAGCAGCGGTTTACAGGGGAGAATTGTGGATCGACCCCCACGTGATGATGCGGTATCTGGCACCGCATCACTCTGGCCATTTACTAACCAGCCGGGAGCGTGAGGTGCTGTTTTACCTCCGACGGGGTTGGACCAATTTGCAGATCGCCAAGCAGCTGGCCATCGCACCAAAGACGGTCAAGACACATGTCTCGGCTGTGCTCTATAAGTATGGCGTTAGAAAACGTACCGAATTAATGGTGGGGAGCTCATGACAGCGAGAGAATATTTCCCACCGTTGCCACTGGAATACTTCCTTGACACAAACGTCCCCGTAGCAGCAACACAGGAGGGTAACATGACGTTGGACGCCCGATCCGCCTCAATATCTGAGCTGATGTTGTCCGAACGTGAGCGCGACATCCTGCGTCTGGTTGCCCACGGGTACTCCAACATCCAGATTAGCTTGGAACTCAATCTTGCGGAAAAGACTATCCGCAATCAGGTCTGCGATATCTACGCCACCTTGGGTGTCAGTACCCGTGTACTTGCCGTGCGCTGGGCTCTGCGCGTCGGGCTTGCCAGCCTTAACCCCTCGCCCGTTGAACAGGAACAGGGGCACTGACCAGGGACGCGCGCCCAGGGTGAAAACTATTCACATAGCCAAGCAGTAAAGGATTTAAGCAGTGATAAACGTGGGGCCGAGGCTATAGAAGCAGTGATGTGGGCTGTCAGATCAGGGCATTCGACATCCAACCCATGACCAGCGGTCCACGAGATGAATCAGGCATATCTTCATTGTCGAGACGAAATCTAGGTGAACGGTCAGCAGACTTCGCATAGCCTCTGGTGCTTCTCCCGTGGTGGAATTACGCCTGGTTTCTCCACATTGGCCGATGGTCCATGAGTTTAGGTACGCCTAAAAACTCCTAGACGCACCCTTGTGGACAAGACGCGTACCACGAGGGTGGGTTGGCGAGCCTGATAGATCAGTGGCCGAACACTTGTGCTCACTCACCGATACGCTCCTGGAAAACCGACATTTCCTCACTTTGGACGCTCTGACCGAGTTGCTCGCGACCCAGTGTCGTTGGTTGGAAGATCAGTGAGAAGGGGTACGCTCCCTGAGCTTCTGTCATTGGTGGCCTCGCATGACCAATTAGCCGATTTCGTGTCAGTATTCTCGCCACCTGCGCATGGTGCCAAGCGACATCCTTCCGCGTTGAGCTGGGTGGCAATCTCCCGTGGATGCGTCACCCTCAGCTGTCACAACTTCTGGGTTCTGAGGCTTGTGCGAGACTGATGGTGCTGCGTGAGGAAGGTGCGACGTGAAACCAAACGTCCACAGTCCCCAACATCGGAAGGAGGATCAGTATGAAT